>NZ_AUTP01000117.1:0-53275 GCF_000498075.1 Pseudoalteromonas sp. TAB23 | reverse complement strand
ACGTTAAAAATTATTTATATAGAACAACTATGTATCATAATTTTAGCCTTGTTATTGAGCTATTTTCTTATCGCTATAATAGATCACTAATTTAATGCAATTGGTATAAAAATAACTGAGGTTTTATTTTATCAAATTTAAACTAAACGGGTAATTAAACTCTTTACCTTCGTTAGCTTTAATACTCGCCATTACAACCATTACAAACCCAAAAATTGCCACTATAGGTAGTAATATTAAGCCTACTGCTACAAACATCAGTAAAAAACAAACTACATATGCAATTGCCATCGTTATTTGAAAGTTAAGCGCCTTTTTACCGTGCACGTCAACAACTGGCATCTCATCTCTTTTAATTAACCACACAATTAATGGCCCAATTATTGAGCCAAACGGCACAATAAATCCGGCAAGCGCACTCAAATGGCATAACATAGCCCACATACGGTCATCTTTATTAACTGGTTCAACCTGTTGATTTTCTTCCATAACACTCTCCTTTTTGTTTTATGTATGTTGCCTCTTAACTAAACAAATGTCTACAAATCAACCAACGTATTTGTATTTAAAAATCACAGCGTAAAATCTTGTGATAAAAAAGTGATAAGTTTGTGAGAGTTTCTGGAGACGATTATTCAATACTAAACTCGAATCATCACTTACAGGAATAATAATGAAAACTTCTACATTAACAATTGCAATTCTTTTAGCGGCAGCTAGCCAATCGACTATGGCCGCAGAATTAGACCTAAAAGTTACTAACCTAACCAAGGGTATTCACTTTACTCCACTGTTAATTACAGCACACAACAGCGAAGACACACTATTTGAAGTCGCAACAGAGGCATCTACAGCATTACAAACAATGGCTGAAGGCGGCAATATTGCAGAGCTAGTTGCACAAGCAACTGCAGCGGGCAGTGATATGGCTGNCCAGCCGCATCTACAACGGCAACACTTACCACTACCGACGGTAACGAGTACCTATCTTTAACTGCAATGATGCTACCAACTAATGATGGCTTTGTAGGCTTAAACAGCTGGAAAATCCCAACAGAAGCGGGTACTTACACAATTAATTTAAATGCTTACGATGCAGGCACAGAACAAAACAATGAGCTTGTAGTTGAAGGCTCTGGCGCTCCAGGTACTCCGGGGATTCCTGCGGCTCCAGGTGGCGACGCTGGCACTGGCGGTACAGGTATATTAAGTGGTGATACAAATACAAGCATCCATATTCACCCAGGTAGCTTAGGTGATGACGATTTAGAAGCGGGTAATAGCGATTTAAGTAATACAGTACACAGATGGTTAAACCCAGTAGCGCAATTAACCGTTACAGTTAAGTAGGAGCATGATTATGTCATCTGCTAACAACCTTAAAAAAAGTCTACTAGTGCTTGCACTTGCAACCACACTTGCAGCGTGTAGCGATAATGATAACGACCCAGTGGTTGAAGAGCCGGTCGTTGTTGAGCCAATTGTTGTAGAACCTGTGATCAGTGAGTTTACTATTACTTTTAGTAACTTAACTGCAGGACAGCCTTTGTCACCACTCTCTGTCATTGCTTTTGAAGATGAAGCACCTTGGACATTCGGCACAACAGCTTCTGTTGGTTTAGAAATGCTTGCAGAAAGCGGTGCAAATGAAGAATACCTCAGCTACGAAA
Source organism: Pseudoalteromonas sp. TAB23 (assembly GCF_000498075.1). Lineage (NCBI taxonomy): Bacteria > Pseudomonadati > Pseudomonadota > Gammaproteobacteria > Alteromonadales > Pseudoalteromonadaceae > Pseudoalteromonas > Pseudoalteromonas sp. TAB23. Next base: position 51,605 of record NZ_AUTP01000117.1, on the reverse strand, counting down.
GTGCACTTGCTGCAGTTTCAGCTGAAGGCGCTATTGGCCCTGGTGAAACCACCACAGTAATCATTACTGTTGAAGAGCAAGAAACGCTTAATTTGTCATTTGCTGCCATGCTTGGGAATACAAATGATGCTTTTACCGGTCTTAGTTCTTTAGATGTATCAACATTAGAAGTTGGCGGTTCGTTATCACGCACTACGACTGCTTATGATGCGGGTACGGAAGCAAATACAGAAACAGCTGAAACTGTGCCAGGTCCTGCCGCTAGCGGTGAAGGGTTTAACGAAATACGTGACGATACAGCCGATATAATAACGATGCATCCAGGCATTGTTTCAAATCAAGATGGATTATCTACATCAGCACTTGGTGTTGAACATAAGTTTGATAACCCAGTATCGAAAATAGTAATTACGCGCACGCAGTAACGTTCCAGCTTGTAATGGGGAAGTAAGGGAGCACGGATGCCCCCCTTTTTACGAGGTAATACATGCGTCACGAAAAAATATTAGTAGTAGAAGATGACAGAGAAATAGGTAAGTTAATTACCACGCAGCTAACGTCGCTTAACTTACATGTTGATCATGTTGTAAGCGCAGAACTTGCCTTAAAAAAAATAGCTAAGCATCCCTACGGACTTATTTTACTCGATATAAACTTACCCCAAATGGATGGTTTGAGCTTATGCCGAAAAATAAAAGAGCATTACCCAACTACCTCCGTAATTTTACTCACCGCGCTGAGTAGCGATATGGACAGAGTTATTGGCCTTGAAATGGGCGCCGATGATTATATTTGTAAACCCTTTTTTGCACGCGAATTACAAGCCAGAGTAAAAACCCAATTACGCCACAGAGCACAGCTACTCGCTAGCCAAAATAACGACAACTCCCCCGTTGATAGCGAACAAACACTAAATGTAGGCTCACTCAATATAGAATTTAGTTCGCACCAAGTGTATTTAGGCAAGCAAGCCCTTAACCTTACCGCCACCGAATTTGATTTACTCGTTTACTTTGCACGCCATCCTAATCATGTTTTTAGTCGTCAGCAATTACTCGATAAAGTATGGGGTTACCAACACAGTGGTTACGAGCACACGGTTAATTCACATATAAACCGCTTACGTGCCAAGCTAGAAGAACACCAACAAGCGCCTATCATCGAAACAGTTTGGGGTGTTGGTTACAAACTAAACCCTAGCCAACTCAATTAAGACACCTATTATGAAATTATCTTTGTATCAAAAATTAGCTATATCGCTAGTCGTAATTTTTTGTTTTATTTGCGCCCTAGTTTACGGCTGGAGCAAGCAATTAGAACTGACTTCAAAACACCACGCCGAACAAAATCTGCACTTAGCGTTAGCGGAACATTTAGTACAAGATAACCCACTAATAAAAGAAGGTGTTTACGACTATAAAGCGCTTGAAAACCTCTTTCATACCTTGATGTTATTAGGCCCTGCGTTTGAATTTTATTTTGTAGACGAAACCGGAAAAATTCTTACTTACTCAGCAAAACCGGGTAAAGTTAAACGTACGCATATTAGTTTAACGCCTTTAAAAAAGCTGATTAACAACCCAAGCGCTGCACCTATTTATGGTGACAATCCTCGTAATAAAGAGCAGCAAAAAATATTTTCAGCCGCGCCAGTATTTAATCACGATAAGTTACAAGGCTATTTATATGTAATTATTGGTGGCGAAGCTTACGACACCTCATTAAGCACTGTAAAAAATAATGACAAGTTATGGCTAGCCGCTTTATGGCTTGGCTCTGCACTCGCATTTTTATTTATTGCGATGCTAATTTTACTACGTTTTTTTACCAACCCAATTCAGCGCTTAGCACGCGATGTTAGTAATATTGAAGCCGCTAACTACAGCCTTACCGACACCAAGCTAAGTAACTATTCAACGCAAAAAAGTAACGAAGTGCATAGTTTAGGGCGAAGTATTCAAGCCATGTTAACGCGTATTAATGAGCAGTTTAAAGCGCTTGAACAAGGCGATAAACAACGCAAAGAGTTGCTAACTCATCTATCGCACGACCTACGTACACCACTTGCTTCACTGCAGGGGTTTTTAGAAGTATTAAATCAGTCAGGCGAGCAGCTAAGTAAAAAAGAGCAGCAAGAATACTTGCAGGTATCGCTTAATAATTGCGGGCAATTAAAGCTACTCATAGAGCAAATATTTGAGCTTGCTCACTTAGAAAATGGCGAAATAAGTATAAATAAAGAAACCTTTAATTTAGGTGAACTCATTTACGATTGCATGGCAAAATTTAGTTTAGCCGTTGACAAAAAAGGCATTAGTTTGTCGGTAGAACCTGCGATTTGTGATTTTCCTGTGGTTGCCGATATAGCTAAATTAGAGCGCGTGTTAAGTAACTTAATTGATAATGCAATTAGGCATACCCCTCGCGGCGGCAGCATTGCAGTACATGTAAAACGCAGTGACGATAATCAACTATTTGTGCATGTATCAGACACGGGCGTAGGCATAAAAGAAGATGAGCTGAATGCTATTTTTGATCCGCACTACCAAGCAAGTAATTCTAATAAAGAAGGGCGCCAGCAAGGTGGTTTAGGATTGGCTATTTGCAGAGGGTTATTAAAACTGATGGATAGCGAAATTTACGTACAAAGTGAAATTGGTAAAGGCACTATGTTTAGCTTTAACTTGCCACAAAAAAAGGTGCTTTCTTAAAAAGCACCTTACATTTTTGTTTATTTTAAATATATAAATTAATTACTTTTTAATACCCGCTAAATCAAGCATAAATGCATAGTTTAGCGCGGTATCTTCTAAGCGCTTAAAGCGACCCGATGCGCCGCCGTGCCCTGCTTCCATATCTATTTTAAACAGTAACTTATTGTCATCAGTTTTATAGTCACGCAGCTTAGCAACCCATTTTGCAGGTTCAAAGTATTGAACTTGTGAATCGTGCAAGCCAGTCGTTACCAACATATTAGGATATGCTTGCTTAGATACTTGGTCGTATGGCGAGTAAGACAGCATGTAATCGTAATACGCTTTTTCGTTCGGATTACCCCACTCGCCGTATTCATTTGTTGTAAGCGGAATGCTCGCATCAAGCATCGTTGTTACTACATCTACAAACGGTACCGCAGCAACCATGCCTTTATAAAGCTCAGGCGCTTGGTTTGCTACTGCGCCCATTAATAAGCCACCAGCACTGCCACCTAACGCAAATATTTCATCTTTTGCGCCATACTTTTGAGAAACCAATGCTTTGGTTACGTCAACAAAGTCGTTAAATGTATTCTTTTTAGTTAGTAGCTTGCCGTCTTCGTACCAAGGACGACCTAGCATTTGCGATCCACGTACATGGGCAATTGCAAATACAAAGCCACGGTCTAACAAGCTCAAACGTGAGCTTGAGAACGTTGGATCCATGGTTGCGCCATAAGAACCGTAACCATATTGCAGTAGCGGGTTAGTGCCATCTTTTTTAAACGCATCTTTACGGTAAACTAAGCTTACCGGTACTTTTATGCCATCACGTGCTGTTACAAAAATACGCTCTGAAGCGTAATTGTCAGCATCAAAATCACCTAACACAACCTGTTGCTTAAGAAGCGTTTTATCGCCAGTCGCTAAATCTACATCGTACGATGAGCTTGGAGTGGTCATGCTTGTGTAGTAAACACGTAACGTGCTGCTATCTATATCGTTATTGCCATAAGTACCAATTGTATAAGCGCTATCGTTAAAGCTCAGTGGTAACTCTTTACCTGTTTTTAAATCACGCGCAATCAACTTTGATTGGCCCATTTCACGTTCTTGGTAAACTAAGTAGTTATTAAATAAATCAATGCCTTCGAGTTTAATATCATCGCGTGCAGGGATCACACTTTGCCAATTAGCCTTGTCGCCTGCTTTATCAATATCAACTTTCATCAGCTGAAAATTTACAGCATCTAAGTTAGTTACAATGTAGTAAGTATTCCCTAGCTTCGAAATATCATATTCAAGCCCTGCTTCGCGCTCAATTAAGCGTTTAGGCATTGCCTTAGTATCATCAGCACTTAATACAGATACGCCTGATGCAGCCGTGCTACTGTGCCAAATATAAATCTCTGACTCATCTTTGCTTTTACTCATACCCATGTAGTAACTGGTATCAGTTTCTTCGTAAATTAGCTTATCATCAGCTTGCGATGTACCTAATGTATGACGATACACTTGGTAACCTAATAGAGTTTGTAAATCTTTTTTAATGTAGTAAACCGTTTTATTATCGTTTGCCCACACAATGCCACCGTTGGTGCCTTCAAGTGTGTCTTCGAGTAATTTACCGGTAGTTAAATCTTTTATTTTTACGCTATAAATACGACGGCTAACAGTATCTTCGCCATAAGCCATTAAATTGCCATTCGGGCTTACATCTAAACCACTTACTGCATAATAATCATGGCCTTTCGCAAGCTCATTTACATCTAAAATAACTTGCTGATCTGTACCTGCAAAATCGCTGCTGCGTAAGTAAGTAGTGTACTCGTTATCGCCACGTGTTTGCGTTGAGTAAAAATAATCACCGTTTTTAACTGGGACTGAATCATCGTCTTTTTGAATACGCCCTTTTAGCTCTTCAAACAACTCACTTTGCAGCGTTTTAGTATGTGCGAGCATTGCATCAGTGTATGTATTTTCAGCTTCTAAATAGTTAATTACCTCTGGTGCTTTACGTTCATCATCACGCAGCCAATAGTAATCATCTATACGAGTGTCACCATGAATAGTCATTTCATGTGGCACTTTTTTAGCAACCGGGGCAACAGCTTGGACTACTTGAACCGTTTTAACTTGTGTATTACTTTTTTTGGTTTCTTCAGGGGCTTGATTACAGCCACTTAAAATAGCGAGTGATAGTGCTGCGAGTGCGAATGGAGTACGTTTCATCAGTCAAAGTCCTTGTTGTATTTTTATTTTTTATTAAGTAATTAAATATACCTAAAAATAACCTGTGTTGTGATTTAGTTTGTGAAGCTATGTAAAGTAAATCAACGTAATTCCTCTTTTCTTAATAAGCCTACATCAGGTACTCTGTAGATATATAAATCACTTTTAAGCTCAACTGATTAAGGGTAGTAATGAATAGCGAAGTAATTAACATTTTAACTATGGCAAAAGTAATTCAAACGGCCGTTGCTCCCGTATTTTTAATCACAGGTATAGCAGCAACTTTAGGTGTTTTATCTAATCGCTTAGCACGAATTACCGACAGAGCACGCTTATTGGAGCGAAGATTAAAAGTAAATACAGATGATGATTTTAATAAGTCGCTAGCAACAGAACTCCGCGCTTTATTAAAAAGATCTCGATGTATACATATTGCTTTTAGTTTAAGTGTATTAAGTGCCTTACTTGTATGTGCTGTGGTTATGTTTTTATTCTTGTCGCACATTCAATCAATTAACTTAAGCGTGACCATTGCTTGTTGTTTTGTAGCTGCCATGGCGTTACTCATTTGTGCATTTATGTCGTTATTAGGCGAAGTATTTTTAGCAACGCGCAGCATGCGTCGCGGGATGATATTTGCAGATATTGATATAAACGATTAATTTTTTATAAAAAAACCCCGAGCAACTAATGTTGCTCGGGGTTTTTATTAAATAAGCTTATTTAATAAAATAACTTATTGTGCAGTATAAATCGTCTCTAGCACTTCAATTCTAGCTTCTTTAGCATAACCTGAAGCATTTAACTGCTCTGCTGCAACTAAAATATCTTGTCCATCATTCACTGCTAAAACGGCAATCTTAGTACCAGGAAATACAGACACCACTTTTAATCCAGCCGCTGCAGCAATGTCGCTAGCAGTAATACCATCTTTTAAAAGTACCGTAATATTACCTGATAAAGAACTTAAGTTATTAGTAAGAATATTACGAACTAATGACCCTTTAGTTACTACATCAGATGTACTTGCAACATTAACAACCGCCATGTCGCCTTTATGCATAACTACATGCTCATCGGCAGCAACACTTGATGGCACTAAGCGTAAATTTTTCTCTACTTTATAAGAACCAAAATCAGCTTTAGTATACTTTAAGCTAGATGCTTGCTTCTTTGGTAGTTGGAGCTCTTTATCAAAGCTTGTGTTTGCCGTAGCGCTTAAAGAAATACACGCAGCAGCACTTAATACGATTAATTTATTAACTTTCATTTTCATAATCCTTACTCTTGACCTGCGTGACCGAATGCGCGTAAAGACACACCCTCTAAAACACTTGCTGAACTATTATTGCTAATACCTACTACACCTAAACCATTGTCATCACCTTTACTAAGTGCATAGCTATCTGCGCTCGTATCTAGTAAACGAACTGTCCAAGTGCCTTTAGTCGACTCACCATAAAACGCATTTGAAAGCATTACTGCATCTTTTAGTATATAGCCAACACTCCAACTGCTAGTGAAACTATATGCTGGGTAGAATAAAGCTTGCTTAGATGACAGTAATACACTTCTTGTACCCGCTGGCGATGTAACTTCTATAGCTAAATCTGTTCCGGCTGAAGTTTGTGTACCATCGCTTAAGCCAAAGCCCATTTCAGCATTACTTACATCAAACTTAAACTGCATTGCTTCAATGCTTAGCTCTTCAGTCACTTCAATTTCTTGTGTAAGACCCGTTGCATTGTTATCTGGAATTTCTAGTGCAAGTGCGTCTTCAGCAATTACTGAACCAACACCGCTCCACTGAGTAATAACTTGTTCACCTAAAGCAACATCGTAAGCCTTTGCCATAGAAACCGCAGCTCCAGCATCAGCACGACCAAAACCATATAAGTTATTGAAGTTATAACCGGCAGAGTTTTCAATCCAACCGTCGTGAGCAACAAATTCGCCTTCACCAACTGTTAATTTAACAGCAGCATTATCTGCATCAATTAAAGTGCTAGTTGATGCAAGGATATGGCGAACGTCACGCCATGTTAAATCTGGATTAGCCGAAAGAATTAACGATACCACACCCGATGCATTTGGCGCAGCAGATGATGTACCATTAAACGTTGAAGTATAGTTACAGCTTGCATTGTCTGCATGGCCTGGGTAGTTAAATGGATATTGACTTGCAGCAAACTCTTCACCATAAGCAGCAGCCCATGCTGCAATAGAACCACCATTGAAACCTGAATAACCATTAATACAAGTCATTTGATCTGTTGTTACCATTGCAGGTGCAAAACGACCATACTCACCCGCTGGAGCCGACACCATTACGTTAGCACCCGCTGTAGAATAGCTAGTATGTTTACCATTAGCATTTACTGCAGCAACACTTAAATAATAAGGGTGGCCTTGGCTTGGCTCAAAAGCGCCATTATAACAAGTTAAACCTAAGTCATTTGCACCATTGTCAGCACATAAAGAACCTTCATCGCCACCGTCTTCAAATGAGTTACCGCTAGATTTCATATTTAGCGCACCTTTACCGTCACGAAGGTTAAGGTTAGGGTAAGACTCAATTGCCTCATCTAGCTCTGAATAACCGATAAACGTAGGGAACGTAATACCGTAACTACGGTTAAAGGCTGAAATATTTTCAGACGTACTAATACCACTACCAGGGAAGCCATGAGCAAGTAAATCAGTTTGTGCTACTTTATCTCCACCAAGGTAGTTCATACCGATTAAGCCTGCATCAGGTGCAACACCACGGCCGCCTTTGCCATTCCAACCTTTTGCTGCAATTAAGCCGGCAACACTTGTTCCGTGGTCACCACTGTTTGATGTACTTGTAGGGTCTGTACGATCTAGCGCTTCAGCGTTAAGGTTTAAAGAACGATTTGGTAATACGTTATCTACTAAATCTTCGTGGCGAATTTCCATGCCCGAGTCAACAACAACAGCAGTTACACCAGCTCCTGTAACGCCTTGAGCATAAGCGGCTGTTACATTCATATCTTCACCAGCAACCAAACCTGTAGCTTCTGCATTAGCAAAACTAGCATCAACACTTGCTTGCGCTTCTTCTTCTGTATCGCCAAATAGATTTACATATAAATTAACTAAGCCCTGCTTCATTTCATCGCTTAATGAGTATGCTTTTTGGCCTGTATTATTTAGGTGCCATTGTTGATTTGCTAATGGGTCACCAACAACTCCTGAAATGTTTATTTGCGCAGAAGCCGTTTTACTATTTGCGTTTACAGTGTAATCAATAACTGCATCATCATCCGTCATTGGAACATAAGTAAATGATGTTCCCTCTACAGTTAGAGTACCGTGACTAAATGTGAATACGCCATCTTCTGCAATCACTTCTTCACCGTTTTCAGTGAAGCTAAATGTAAGTGCATCGCCATCGTTATCGCTGGCTTTAAATTCTGCAGTAACAGGGATCCATTGTTTTAAGTCTACAACAACTACATCGCTCGCTTTAGGAGCTACGTCAGTAACTAATGGTACGCTACTTTTATTATCGTCATCACTACTTCCACAACCAGAAAGTGATACCACTATTGCAGCAGACAATGCTGACATTTTAAAAATATTATTTTTCATAAACTCTCTTTGTTAGTTATTTTTATGATGGGGGGGAAGTTACACAACAGGAATCAAAATAACAACGAGGTGTTTACAGTCATTAACAATAAAGACAATAGATGTAACGATAGGGTAATCGTTGTATGCTTAGTTAAAGAAACAATTATTAAGCACATATATTAACTTGAACATTCAAAGAAGCTAATATAGAACAGGATTAACAATTACTTTAAAAGGGGCAAACATGAAATTGAAAAAAGTATTAGCAGGTATAGCATTAGCTACATGTGCACTTAGCGTATCGGCAAATTCTGCATTTAAAGAACCAAGTGACGCGATTGAATACCGCCAAGCAGCGTTTTCAATGATCTCAGTACAAATTGGTGACATGGGCGCAATGCTAAAAGGTAAAGTACCTTTTGACGCAGAGCAATTTAAAATGCGTGCTAACAACGCTGCTGCACTTTCAAAAATGCCATGGGAAGCGTTTTACGAAGGGACAGATAAAGGCGACACAGCTGCACTTGCTGCTGTTTGGGCCGAAAATGCAACCTTTGTTGAAAAAGCGAATGCTTTTGCAGCAAATGCAGATAAGCTAGCGTTAGCAGCCCAATCGGGCGATAAAGCCGTAATTGGTAAAGCTTTTGGCGCATGGGCTAAAGGCTGTAAAGATTGCCATAAGCAATTTAAAGATTAATTATTGTTGTAGCCAGTTTAACAACAATAAATAGATAATAAAAAAGCACTGAGCGTTAATAACGGTCAGTGCTTTTTTATGCTTTATATTTACGAGACTTTAGCAGCTCGGCTTTTAAAAGGGCGCTTAAATAACGCACCAATATCGCCTAGAATAATATATAAACACGGTACTAATATAAGCGTTATTAACGTTGCAAACATAACAGCAAAGCCAAGTGCTACTGCCATAGGTATTACAAACTTAGCCTGCAGGCTTGTTTCAAACATAATAGGTAATACACCAGCAAAGGTTGTTATAGACGTTAATAGTATTGCTCTAAAGCGGGCACAACCGGCTTCTATTACTGCATTTTTAACGCTAACACCTTCGCGGCGAACTTGGTTTACATAATCTGTCATTACAAGTGAATCATTTATAACAACACCTGCTGCGGCAATTAAGCCAAATCCCGACATTAAGCTCATATCTAAATCAAACCAGTAATGACCCCAAATAGCCCCGGTTAAACTAAACGGAATAACCGACATTACAATAAGCGGTTGTGAGTAGCTTTTAAGCGGCACAGCTAGCAGTATGTATACTAAAATCATTCCGCCAATAAAAAACATTATTTGCTCATTAGCTTGAGCTTGCTGCTCTTCTATTGCGCCACCAAGCTCTGATTTAACACTTGGGAATTCTTCTATTAGCTGTGGCAGTAGATTTTCTTTTACTTGCTTAACCACTTCGCCTGGCTCAATTTGCTCTTCATCAATATTGCCATAAACATACACGGTACGGTAACCGCCTTCGCGGCGTATATAGCTAATACCTGGCGTTTCTGTTAGCTCTACTACATCACCAAGAAGTACTTCTCGCCCTTGTGGGGTAGTAACAACGGTGTGTTTAAGCGATGAAAATGCTTCGCGAGTCAGTTTAGGGTAACGTACCATGACGCGTACTTCTTCGCCGTTTCGGATTACGCGCTGCGCTTCGCCACCATAAAAACTGGCTCCCACTTGATTTGCAATACCTGCCAAATCTAAGCCTAAATCGTAAGCAACAGGTTTAAGGCTCATTTGCACTTCTTTGCTTGCCGGATCTATGGTTGAGCTAATATCAAACAACCCTTTTTGCTGTTGAAGTAATTGAATAAAACGACGACCCGCTTGATTTAAAGTATCTATGTCTGAGCCATACAGTAAATAGCCAAACTCGCCGCCGCCATTACCACCGCCGCCACCAACATCGTCTTGAATAGTTAACGACTTAATACCAGCAATAGTCGGCATAGCCTCACGCCAGCGACGCGAAAGTTCAAATGCATTGTATGGACGTGAATCTTCGTCAACTAATGGAGCTAGTAACTGCGACTCGGTTCTGCCTTGATTAAATACCAATACATCACGAATAATCTTTTGCCCAAACTCACGTTCAGTTTCTTCATCGACTCTAAGTACCATAGCTTCTATTTCACGAATAGCAGCAATGGTTTGTAAGTCAGAAACGTTGTCGTTCATTTCTACTTGAATTTGTGGAAAGTCGTGCGGCACTTTAGGAGTTGGAACTGTACGTACTTTATTAGACGTAATAAGTGCAATACTGATTATAAACATTGCAATAAAAGCAAACAAAACAGTCCAGCGCCAATCAACACACTTAGCAATAAAACGTTTGTATGGGCCATTTACGAAACCAAAAAAGCGTGTATTGAAGCGATCGCGCCAACCACCTTTTTTAATCGGCGAAAAGTGCGTATGAGCAATGTGAGCTGGCAGTATCAGCTTTGATTCAATCAAACTAAATACTAAACACAGCATTACTACAACGGCTATACCATAAAAGAAGGCACTTTCTGGCCCGCTCGACATTGTGAATGGTGCAAATACAGCAATTGTTGTTAACACACCAAAGGTTGCAGGGGTCGCGACTCGGTTAGCGCCACGCACAACATTTTCTACACCACCGCCGCTTTTTTCAACTTCGGTGTAGGCAGCTTCCCCTATCACTATGGCATCATCCACCACTATGCCGAGCACCATTATAAAAGCGAATAACGAAATAATATTAATGCTAATGCCAAATAGTGGCATCATCATCATGGCCCCTAAAAAGCAAACAGGTAAGCCAATCATTACCCAAAGCGCTAGTTTAAAACGCAAGAATAACGACAACATAATTGCCACCAAAATGGCACCTTGAAACAGGTTAGCTTTCATCATATCAAGGCGAGCATTTAGGTAGTAGGTCATATCCATTAATGGCTCTAATCGAATACCTGGCGGTAGCTGCTTATTTTTTTGATCAATAAACGCTTTAACCGAATCCGCAACGGGAATCATGTTTTGCTCTTGCGTTGCTTTTACCGATAAATACACCGCGTTTTCGCCATTAAACTTAAAGTAGCGCTCACCTTCGGTAAATTGATCTTTAATAACTGCAATATCTTGCAGTAAAACTTTAGCGCCATACTCGCCAATTTTTACCGGAATTTGCCTAAACTCTTCACCCGAGTAAAACTGATTCTCGACGCGAACAGAAATAACACCTGCGTCTGTTTTTAGCTGCCCCGCCGAAAAGTTAGCTGAATAACGACGCACTGCATTCATTACATCACTAAGGGTTAGGTTATATTGACGCAGCGTATCGGGCTCTATTTCAATTGCTATTTCATCAAGAGGAACATCGTTTACCACTAACGACACGTTAGATAACTGTAGTAACTCATCCTCTATTTGGTTTGCTATAGGCTTAAGCTCTGTAAGTGGTAAATCAGCAACGAGCGTCATACCTATTACGTCTTGCCTAAACTCAACCTGACTTATGGTGACCGGTTCCATACCCGCCGGAAAAGTCGCAATGCCATCAACACGCAACTTTACTTTATCAAGCACATCGGTAAGTTTTGCATCGGTGTTTATTTCCAGGCTTGCTGTACCGCCATTTCTAAATGCGCGATATACGCCTTTTTTAATTTCGGTTATATCTTTAAGTGACTCTTCAACTTTTATAAGAATACTTTCTTCTATTTCCTGAGGAGAGGCACCTGGGTAATTAGCCTCAATATTAATGTAGTTAATCTCTACATTAGGAAACATTTGACGTTGAATCGTAAAGTAACTTATAGCCCCCATAATAATGATAAAAAACATCATTAAATTAGCGGCTACTGAATTATTAGCAAAGTAGGCAATTAGCCCTGTTTGTTTTTGTTGTATTGACTCGCTCATAACTATTACACCCTACAGCTGTTGCGTGTTTGAAGTGCTCGTTTCTGAGCTTTCAGGTTTTGCAGCTACACCTGCAATTTTAACCTGCATTCCTTTTTGCGGGTATTCAGGTAAAGTAATAACGAGTTTGTCATCGGCATTTAAACCGCTGCTAATATAAAAATACTCACCCTCTTCACGAATAACCGTTACTTTACGTGGCTCTAGCTCTTGGTTTTCGTTTACTACCCACACAGTTTGGTTGTTAACCAAAGCTTGCGGTAAACGGTAAATATTATTAAGCATTGCACCTGCAAAATTTACCTGTACGTAGCTGCCAAACTTAATGGCTGGTTGTATGTTTTTAAGACCGTATGGGTCTTCTATACGCACTACCAAACTGCTCATACGCGTAGCGTTATCAACAATCCCTAGGTCGCGGTCAATTACACCTTCACGGGTGAAGCTGTTTAGGCCCTTTTGAATAATCGTCGCGGTAATGCCTTTAATACGTTCTGGCAAAAAAACGCTATCGAACCCTGCTATAGGAATAATCACTTCAGCAGTTTCAATATTATTGAGCTCAGCAACTTGCGAACCCATAGTGACAAATTGACCAACACCTACATTTCGGCTAATAACCAATGCATCGTAAGGGGCTGTTACTTCACAATTATCTAAGTCACGTTGTGCACGTTTTAATGCAGCTTGCGCCGACTTTACAGATGCCTGCGCACTTAACACTTGAGGCTTACGTAAAAATAAGTCGGTACGCGCTTTACTTGGAAAACGCTTTGCTTCATCTGCGGCCACTTGAGCTTGGGCCTGCTCTTCAATCAAGCCTGCTTGTGCACGAGCAATTTCTGCCTCTGCAACAAGTACTGCTGCTTCGTAGTTGTCTTTTTCGATAGTGAATAACGTTTCACCGCGAGCAACGATGCCACCGGCTACAAAATTAGGATGCCAACTTAACACTTCACCCGACACCTGCGCCGAAAGCTGTGTACTTTCAAGAGGCTTTACTTCACCGTAGCTATTAATAATAACTTGATGATCGTTTGCAGCCACTGGCTCAACTTGCACTGTTGGACGAGTATCAATTACTTCTTTTTTTTCTGGCTCTTGTGCAATGGCATTTATTCCCATAAAGCCAACAACACCAACAATTAGCGCTACAAATGGAAAAACCCATCTAAGTGAATTTGTTTGCATATCCTATTATCCCCAAAATTCTATTAACGTCATAATACCAGAGCCATATGAAACATTAAGGTGACATTTGTAAGCAACTGTTGCAAATACATATAAACCACTGCTATTTAAGGCTATAAAAATAACTTTGCATGCAGCTCACCTCATTCGTTATATTTTGTTACAAACTTTTGTTTATTAATATCAGTTAATTAGCGTTGTACACTTAAATTTCGTCGCGAAGATGTGCGAAATTAAATTAATTTACGTACAGTCCAATTAAATTAACAAATATTAAAAGTCTCAAAATGAAATTAACGACCATCACCCTTGCGCTTAGCTTAGCGTTTGGCAGCCATGCATTTGCAGCCGATAAAAAAGACGAAAAAGAGCCAAAAACACTTAGCGAAATGATCAAAGGACAAACCGAATTTGCCGGTATATTTAGCCTTTATCAAGACGAAAAAACCGGTAAGCACCTTATGGTGATTAACGAGTCCCAACTTAATACGCCGTTTGTATATTTTGCGCACACTGTCGATGGCGTTACAGATGCAGGCCATTATCGTGGTTCGTACCGTGAAACTAAGTTAATTGAATTTAGAAAATACTTTGATCGTATCGATATCATTAGCAAAACACCTCGCTATAAATTTGACGAAAACAGTGCAATTTCAAAAGCGAGTGATGCCAATATTAGTGAAGCGGTACTTGCGAGCATTAAAATAGAAAAAGAAGAAGACGGTAAAATAGCATTCAACGTAAATAAGTTATTTTTAAGCGAAGCACTTCATAAAGTATCACCTACGCCAAATCCAGCTGATAAAAACGCTAAAAAGCGCTTTAAAGTAGGCAAGTTAGACGATAAAAAATCACGCATTATTAAACAGCGTCCATACCCTAATAATTTAGACGTGGTTGTTGATTACGTATTTACTAACCCAAGCCCAACGGTACGTGGCTCAAATGCAGTAAGCGACCCACGTAGCGTATCTGTAAAAGTTCAGCACTCGTTTGTTGCTCTACCTAGCAATAACTACGCACCACGTATGGATGATGCGCGCATTGGTTATTTTACAAATCAATTTGATCAAATGACATCTACCGATTGGGCACCTTATGAAGATGTTATAAAACGTTGGGATCTACAAAAGAAAGATCCTAGTGCAGCACTTTCAGAGCCAGTAAAACCAATTACTTGGTGGATAGAAAACACCACACCTATCCAATGGCGCGATACTATTCGTGACGCTGTTTTAACGTGGAATACTTCTTTTGAAAAAGCCGGTTTTAAAAATGCCTTAGAGGTAAAAGTACAACCAGATGATGCAGACTGGGATGCGGGCGATATTAATTACAACGTACTGCGTTGGACTTCGTCACCTAAGCCTCCATTTGGCGGATACGGTCCAGCACTTGCTAACCCATTAACAGGCGAAATACTGGGCTCAGACATTATGCTTGAGTTTGTATTTATGAAAAACCGTTGGATTTACGACACACTTTTCACTCAAGGAACAATGAGCCACGGTGAAGCAACAAATACCGGTGAGCTAAATTGCTCACTAGGGCATGAGATTCAACAAAATCTAATGCTTGCCAAAGGTCTTGCTAGCGGCGACAAAATTGAAGATAAAGAAATGCTTCGCCAAGGTCTAACGCAATTGGTACTTCACGAAGTTGGCCATACTTTAGGTCTTAACCACAATATGAAATCATCTATTTTGTGGGATGAAAAAGAAGTACACGACAAAAACAAAACCCAAGGCATAGTAACCGGTTCTGTTATGGATTATGCACCAGCTAACATTGCCCCAATTGGTAAGCAGCAAGGTGATATTTTTCAAACAAAACCAGGCCCTTACGATGATTGGGCTATTAACTATGGCTACAGCGTAGCACTTGCAGATGAAGCTGCTGAGCAAGCTCGACTTGAAAAAATACTTGCTCGTTCAAGTGAACATGCCCTTGCCTTTGGTAACGATGCAGACGATATGCGCGCACCAGGTCGCCATATCGATCCACGTGTCATGATTGGTGATCTGTCGTCAAATCCTGCGGCCTATGGCGCAGATCGTATGGCGTTAATTAATAAATTATTTACTGAGCTAAAAGATAAAGCAACGGTTAAAGGTGAGTCTTACCAACAGCTTGTTACCTCTGCTAATAGCTTATTTGGTCAATACCGAGCTCAAGCAGGTGTTGTTTCTCGCCAAATTGGTGGTGTGTACGTTGAGCGTGCTGTAGTGGGTGATGCAAACGCAGATAAACCATTTACACCGGTATCTCTTGAACGTCAAACACAAGCGATGGATATATTAGCCAAGTTTGTATTTGCACCAGACGTACTACAAAACATGCAACCTCTATATAGCTACTTGCAACTGCAACGTCGTGGCTTTAATCACTTTGGTAAAAATGAAGACCCTAAAGCACACAAAATGATTTTAGGTATGCAAAAGTCTGTACTTGCGCAGCTATTACACCCAGCCGTATTACTGCGTATTTCTGATACTGCTTTGTACGGCAATGAATATAGCCTAACTCAGTTTATGCAAGATTTAACCGCTAATATTTTTGTGAAAAGCAAAGACGCAAATTCTATTAGTCACAACTTACAAATTGAGTATGTTAATCAGCTAATCGCAATTGCAGGTCTTGGCAAAGCAAGTAAGTACGATAACTTAGCTAAAACAGCTGCGTTATATCAGCTAACTCAAATAGCCGATACCAGCACTGCTTGGGGTGCAGATACAGCAACTAAAGCGCATAAAAAATATATTGATCGCTTAATTGCAAAAGCGCTAGAAGCGTAAAATATCTCTGCCAATTGAGTAAACCAAGGCCACGTTTAACGTGGCCTTTTTTATAACTTAATTCACAGATCAAATATAAATAGTGCCTTTTAAATACCTTACAGCATGCCCCGTTAAGGTGACGGTTGTATCACCCACTTCACATAGTAAATGCCCGCCTCTGCTTGAAGCCTGATAAGCGCTTAACGTAGTTTTACCCAATTGCTGCGCCCAGTAAGGTGCCAAGCCAGTATGAATAGAGCCTGTTACATAATCTTCGTCGCCACCGCTTGCAGGCCAAAAATAACGAGATATAAAATCATATTCAACACTTGGAGCAGTGGCCACTACATCAAGTGGATAAAGCGTTTTTAAAAGCTCTGAGCTAGTTTTTAATTCAAGTATTTGATCGGCGTTTTCATAAATAACAAAGTAGGCTTGGCGATTTTTAAGCACTTTACTCGGTTGTATAGACAGGCCATCAAGCAGTTGCTGCGGCACATTTTGCACTTCAACCGGTGCTTGTTTTGGAAAGGTCATTGCAAAGCTGCCATCAGCGTTTTTATTAACGATTAGCTCGCCCACCGCATCAGCAATAAAGCGAATTTGCGATATATTATGCTCTTCACATAAAACATAGGCAGCCGCAAGTGTGGCGTGACCACAAAAATCGATTTCCATTAAGGGCGAAAACCAACGAATAACAAAACTGCCATCGTCTTGCAGGCAGGTAAAAGCAGTTTCAGATACGTTATTCTCAGCGCCAATCTTTAGCATTAAATCGTCACTTAACCACGATTCTAATGGGATCACTGCCGCATAGTTACCTTTGAATAACTCATTCGTAAACGCATCAATTTGATGAATAGCTAATTGCACTTTAATCCCCTAAACTATTTTATATACACGCTGAAGGTAAAATTTCTTTTGGTACTGTTGTTTTATTTTCGCCAACCGCTTGCATGCCAGTTACCGGTTCGTCAAACCCACATAACCACGCAATTGGGCTTGTAGGGCTTCCCGTTACAACTGCGGGTCTGAATGTTAAAACTGTATCTTGCAAAAGCTGTGAAGCTTTATTACCCAAGCTAATATGAATAGCACCATTATCAACTGTAATACCTGTTACTCGATTGCCAATCAAAAATTTACTTGCAGGCACACCTGCTTGTTCATTACTTGCTGGAAAACGCCTGTTTTCAAGATAATAAACCGTAACGTCTTCTCTAATGGCAGNGCTGCCATTGCAAGTGGGTCAACAAGTTCTGCTCGTTGTATATACTTACTGTATTGAGGTAGCGCAACCGCAGCTAAAATACCAATAATGGACACCACCACCATCAACTCTATTAACGTAAATCCTTTTGTTCTCATAGCACTTCTCCTAGCATAAATAGTGGTTGATAAGCCGCTTTCACAAATAAGCAAATAGACACAACAATGACCAAACCATAAACAATAACGAGCTTACTTATAAAGCTTTTAATATGTGTATTAAGTAACTTTAGCTGCTGCTTTAATAACGCTTTAAATTCTTCTTGGGTTTCTAAACCTAGCAGCTCGCATTGAGCTAAGTGCTGGGTTTGAGGTGTAGAGGCTTTAACACCCTTTTTATGATTACTTGGAAATAATAGCGTGGTAATTAAAGAGTTATGCTCATTAATTAATTGACGAGGAATAAGAAATTTAAATAAACCCGAAAAAGGCTTTAGCTCTGTGAGAGCACTTACATTTTTTAGCTTTAAAATAACGGTAAAAATAACACTCAGCAATAAAACGAGTAAAATAATTGGCACATACCAGTACGTAAAATAATCATCAAATACATGATTTAAAGAAACAGTATGCTTGCTATATATCTCAACAAAAGTAGGCACAACAAAAGACTGATACAACAAAGAGGATAAAACATAAATAACAAATACAATGGTTAAGTAACTAAGCCAGCCCTTGTGCTCAAACTTAAATTCGTTAACTAATTCCGGTAAACATTGATAATACGTAGCTTGCTTTTGCGATGTTGCCTCATCTTGAGATGCAATTTGCGTCACCAGATTATGCGCTAATTTACTATGCGACCCGCTATTGGCATACATATTTAAATGGGGCGGTGTACTCAGCTCATCTTTTTGCTCTGTACTTAGTGTTTTAGAGCTATTAACACGGCAAATATAGCCAAACTGATTCCAATTCATACTTTATCCTTTTATTAGATAAAGTAATTTGCCATAAATTAGGCTAAATAGGAACTTAAGTAGCTTGTTTTTAAGCCATTACAGGCCGCATTCTATAATATTGCATACAACCAAATTGCACAGCATTGGTAAGCAACAGCATAATAAACATAAGTAAGTGCGCCGTGCTTGGAGCCGCTGTTGTAAGCTCAACAGCTAAGCCGCAAATACCAGCAATAAACTGCAAGCTAAAGTAGCGCGCGCTTAAATTACTTACATTACCCGTACGCAATGTTTTATAAGTTTGCGGCATAACACGTACCGAACTCATCACAAGGCCAACATACGTTAAAGCGCTTAATACCGTTGCAGTATCGAGGCTTGAATTCAAAAGTAGTGAAAAAGGCAGTAACGAAAAACCTAGCATAGTAAACAACTGTACCCGTTCTCGTTTAGCTGCGTTATAACGTGCAAAAAAATACAAAATAAGTCCGCTTAACGCACCGGTTACAATAAATGGTAACGCAATATAAAAACGCTCAAAATAAATATTGTAGGTTATAAAATAAAGGCTTTGTGCTAACCCAAACGTCATCATCAATAGTGATAAACCTGAGACACTACGATTTTTTCGAATTTTGTTTAGTAATGGTAAAAAACTAAAAACCAAAATAAATGAAGACAATATAGGCAAATAATGCGCCAAAGCAACCTCGCTCGTTACATAAATGTTAATTAAAAGCAGAAATAAAAACATTTAATAAACATTTGTTTTAAAAGGCTTTTACTATGAGCGCGGCATTGTAGAGCCGCGTAAATTTAACTCAACTAAATAAGAAATTCTTGTTTTAGGTACTGGCAAGCTAGGTATACAAAAACCGTAGAATTAAGTTCACGGTTTACCGGTTTAATAGAAAGCCTCACCGCCAAACTATTAAATGAAAATGATAGTTGTTATCATGCGCAAGTCATCAACTGCTGTATATAAAACTACCTATGAGAAAAACTCTTTTTAAAATTCACAGTTGGATCGCTCTAATAGCTATCATTCCATTGATTGTTATTAGTATTACAGGGAGCGTATTAGTTTTTAAAAGTGAAATAGATGGCTTACTTATGCCAAGCAGGCACTTTGTTGTAAATGCACTGCCAGAGCGCATGCCAATCGACACGTTAATTGCAAAAACAGAGCATGCTTACCCTGAATATGTAGTAGGTAGTTGGGAGATTTTTAACGATGATACAGCTGATCGGGTTTATTTAGTCAAACGCGGCACAGAGCAATGGTATAAGTTTCATTTAAACCAGTATACGGGTGACATTTTGTCTGAACCTGTTGGTACCAGCCATTATTTTACCGATTGGTTTTTAGAACTACATTACACTTTTTTACTGAACGACTTTAAAAACTTACCAGGGCAAACAGGCACTGTACTAGGCTTCTTTTTTGCTCTGTTTTTATTGGTATTAGGTATTACAGGGCTTATTATTTATCGTAAATTTTGGCAGCGTCTATTTAGTGTGCGCTGGCGTGCAACACTGCAAATTGTACTTAGCGACATTCATAAAATGACGGGGGTTGTAGGATCTCCCATCATTATTATTTTAGCTATCACAGGTGGCTACTTTAACTGGGCGGTGTGGTATCACGAAGTTATTGAACACGCAGAGGAAGAGCACTTTGTACTAACCAAAAACCTACACAGTAGCGATATTTCGTTTCAACACATACTCAATGACAGTAAAAAACAAATACCCACTTTTAACGGTACGTTTTTAGTTATGCCACTCGAGCCTGACGAAAACATTACCTTATTCGGCGAAGTCGATACCGCCAACCCACTTGCTAGTGAGTATGCCAATACTGTTAGCTATAACAAGCTAACAGGCAAACATTTAACTAACTGGGATATTCGCGAAGTAGGAGTTGGCTGGCAGGTAATTGATAGTTTTAGAAAGCTTCATTTTGGCTACTTTGCAGGGCTAATAAGTAAAATACTGTGGTGCGTAATTGGTTTAAGCCCAGTGTGGCTAGCAGGTACTGGTTTTTACTTATGGTTTACTCGCCGAAAACGTAAAAAACAATCACAAAAAAACCGCTTAAGTAAACGCAGTACAGCAAGTGCTTGATTAAAAACCCACCACATTGTAATGTAAAATTTAACAATGGAGTGGGTTTATGATGTTTTATAAAATAGCAGTCTGTATTACTTTTTTATATTTAGTTGGATGTAACACAACCAAGGTTCAGCAAGTAGAACAACAAATAGAGCTTGAACAACTATTAAACCATTCTTTGTTTAATAAACTCGACACTCCTTCTGAGTACAGTATTTTTGAGTTACCGGATACTGAAAAAGAAATGTTTTTAGCTTACGCCGAAAACCAAAAGCTATCCCAAATCCGTGATGACCGCATTATTTACAACTACCTCGAAAGCAACTTAGCTAACTTTAAATACCACGGCGATACACTTACTTCAGCCCAAGCCTTAAAACTTTCGCAAGGCAACTGTATTAGCTTAGCTGTTTTAACACAAAGCTATGCACAAACTCTCGGACTAGAAACGAGCTTTCAAGAAGTAACAAGTCAGCCTGTATACGCAAAAGAAAATAATGTTGTTTATGTAGCAAGCCACTTTAGAACAAGAGTATACGCCCCAAAAGTAGAGAAAGAAGATGATAATATTGTTGAATTTTTCAGAGCGGGCACCTTAATCGACTACTTTCCTACCCGTCGCAGTTTTTATTCAAGCAGTGCAGATTATAACGATTTAGTTTCGAAGTTTTACAGTAATTTAGCTGCAACAGCGCTAGCAGACAAACAGCTGGATATTGCTTACTCGCTTATTTTACAAGCAAACAAATACACTCCCAATGATCCTGAATTATTTAATATAGCGGGCATTTTGCATCGTCGGGCTGGTGATTTACAAAGCGCTAAAAACATCTATCAAACAGCACTTAGTAATAATGAAATAAGCATTAATTTAATCAGCAACTATCAGCTTTTAGCTAAAAAATTAGGCGACAAAGAGCTTGTTAAAGAGCTCACTTCACAATTAGTTAATAAAGAAAAAGACCCATACGAATTACTAGTAATCGCTAAAAACGACTTACAAGCTGGCCACGCTCATCAGGCTAAAGCACACCTTGAGCAAGCTATTACTAAAGCGCCTTACATTGCTGAGCTATACTTGGAACTCGCAAAAGTTCGCTATCAACAAGGTAATATTAAACAAACACAAACCTTACTTGAGAAAGCAATTGAACTAGAACGTGATAATCAAAAACTCGATGTATATCAAGCTAAGTTACTATCCTTGCAGATGGATAAGTAACTTAGCCAATTGATATTTATAACGAATAATAAAAGCTCAGCCAAGCACGCATTTCATCTTCAAAACTGTCGCCTTCTACTCGCGACAGTCCCATATTAAACGTTAAATCGTTTACACCTGCTGGCCCCATTCCAAAACTAAAGTCACCTTGGTATTTTAAGCCGTAGCTTTGTGCGTATACGGTGTCGTCGAGTTGATGTTGCTTATAATAAAGCCACGGCATGCCTTCTTTAAAGCTAAAGCCGCCACCGTAGCCTTGATAGCGCTTTGCAGTTGCACTGTAAAAAGGCAGCTCAGATGAAAGTACATATTCACTATTTTGCTGCTGATTAATAAGATTTGAGCTAAAGCCACCTAATGCAAGGCTCCTGTCGTCACGTTGCTTTTGAGAAAAGTTTGCATAAAGAGGAATACCAAATGCTTTACCAAAAATTTTTGCTGCTAAATCATAACCTTGCCAATTATTACTTTTGCTACCGCCATCGTACCAACTCGCATAAATACTTTGGCCTATAGCAAAGTCTTGACGATCATATTGCCAATTTTGAGCAATACCTAAACGCGTCCAACTTTTATGGCTTTGCTTATAATCAGTGTAATTGTAGGCAAGCTCTGGTGTTAAACTTAACTGTCCAAATTTAACGGGGTAACTTATTGCGGCAAAACCACCACGGGCATCCATGTCTGCACTTAGACTTTGCTGATACTGGCGCGATGTATCTAAATTGTAGTCAAACAGTGCAAGTTTCAGTTTTACATCAAGCGCATTATATTTTGCCTGCACATAACCACCGTGCAATGCCCCATCGTGTAAATCAGTGCTATAACCCGCTTGTAAGTCGAGCTGCTTTAATAAGTCGCTACTTTTAATGCTTAAATCTAACAAACTGGTAGAAGCCGAATAATACTGGGAGCCAATCGCGAAAGTAGCGTGCTGGTCGAGCACGTTGTAATTTGTTTGCTCTGTAGTTTCGTGCTTATATATTTTAGCTTTTGGAAGTGTATGTTCGTTTACTATTAGCAGCGGTGCTTTTTTGTTAGCTGCAAACTCAGTAACTACAGTGCTTTTTATAGCTTTTGGCAGTGTTTTTACATTTGGCCCATCTGCAGTTATCGAAAAATAGAGTAACGAGCCATCGGCCATTTCAATTGGGTGGGCAACGGCATCTTGCCCTTGGGTTAACTTGGTGAGTGTTTTACTCTCTATGTTGTAGTTATAAATATCGGTGGCGCTATTTAAACCTGCAACAAAGTAAATTGACTCGCCATTAAGACTAAAGCTCGGCTGACTTAAATATTGATACCCGTTTGGCATAGGTACTAATTGCTGCTGATTGCCGCCTACATCTTGTATATACAATTGCCAGTTTTCATTTAATGATGTTGATAAATAAGCTAATTTAGTTTCATCAGGACTGAGTATTGGGTAATCGTAAGTTGTCTCAAGGCTTTTTGTAAATAATGGTGTGATGGTTTGCGTATTGAGATCAACCTTTACTAATTCAGAGTAGCCATCTCTTATTTGCTCGCCATACAAGGTTTCGCCGTTACTGGTTACGTTAAAACGACGTATACCAGCAAGTTCGGTAAGTTGTGTAATATTTCCAGTGTCAGTGTTATAGCTAAATATGTCAGACACTTTGTTATAAATACCCGACTCTTCATTGCTGTACGCATTGAAATATAACGTTGTGCTATTTACCCATTGAGGATTTGCAATACCGGCTCGGTTAATTTGATTAAGTACTTGTTTTTGTTCGCGCTTAAACACACTGGGCGCTGTATCGGGAATATCTTGTGCATCGTTTTCGAGTAGCTCTTTTTGCGCTTTAGTAAACTCTTCTTGCGCTTTAATGTTGTCATCAGTGCTATAAATTATAAGCTTGGTATTACTCTCTTTATCTCGCTCAACAATCGCAATTTTACTACCATCTTTTGAAAGTACTGGGTTACTTGCATATAAGTTAAGCTCAAGCCAAAGTTCACTATTAAGTAACGGCTCCCCTTGCTCTATTTGCATTGCTTTATAGGTATATTCAGCTATAAATCGGCGATATAGCTTGGCTGCACTTTGCCCAAACACACCGCTAAATGCCTCATCAAAATTCCGCGTTTTTACGCCTTGCATTCGCGCCCAAACACTATCGAGTGTTTGTTCTGAATAGTTTTTCTCTAACCAATTTAAAAAGCGACTACCCATTAAATACGCCATTGAGCCGCCCATAAAGCCCTGCTCGCCATTTAACTGCCCATAGGTTGGCAGTGCGCCCTGTTGAGCAAATTCTCGCAGTATTGACTCTGAGTAGTTATCAAACAAACGTCCACGACCCGTCATTTTAGACTCAATCAATGTGGCATAACCTTCGGCTACCCAGCGCGGCGTATCACTGTAGGTTAAGTCGTATAAATCCCATATACCACGTACTTTCTGCTGCCAGTCATTGCGTGTAGGCTGTGCTAAATGCACTAAGTGAATATATTCATGCAACACAAGCAACTGCTGCCAGCCAGCGCTGTTTGATATAACTGTGTCGGATTGTGGTGGGGTTGTAAAAAGTGCCATTACAGGGTTACTTGAGGTAGGTAGCGCAAAGCCGTTTGCTGCATTTAGGGGATCAAACACCACTACATCAACTGTTTTATCAAGTGCTCTGTTTTGCTGCTCAAGCACTTTGGTGCGTACTATTTCAAGCTCTGTTGCAGTTGATTTAGCAAAATCAGCATGCTCAACACTGTAGTGAATGTTGAAATGTTCAGTATGAATAGTTTGCCAATCGGCTGCAAAGCTTGGTGCTACTAGTAATAAAGCTGATGCGATAAGTGTTTTTTTCATGAGCGTCCCTAAAAGAATTCCTTAATACCATCTAGGGTATTATTAAATGTCTTTCATGGGCAGTAAGAAAGTGTAATAAAGCATGTGCAAATGTGTATTTACACATGTTTTATTAGGGGAGTTTACATCCAGCTGCGAGTATCTGACTCAATCTGCTTAATTGTAAAATCAATAATAAAGTCAGCATCTTGCTGCTTTATGTAGGGCATAAATGCAAAGCCAGAAGCAAGTTGTATATACAGGCTTTTTAAGCCTGACTTTCTCATTAAGTACGTGCTTATACTGCGTGCACTTTGCGCTTTATAAAGCTCAAAAACACGGTAATGAACGCCAACCATACCTTTGCGTACAACCATGTAAAATCGACCATTATCCTCATGCATGTAATAACCATAACGCTGATACGATAAAGTTACCAAGCCAGAAAACACCACCAAAACACCAAGGCTTATCAAAGTATTAATATCAGCAATAAAACAAAAGCCAAACACTAATGCACTCGGTAACAGTGAATAAAAGCCTAAATTTTTATACAAAAGCGCTCGCTCTGCGCGCTTAAAAGCGAGTTTTTTACTATTAAACCACGGGTAAATCCATTGGCATACACTATCAACTTGTTCGCTATTTAATACGGGTAATACCAAGGTTTGTTTATTTTTTTTAGCCGCAACACCGGCTGCTATTCCCCCGCTACTTGCTTGCAAGCACTCAACGGTAAATCGCTTTAGTAATCGCCCCATTAGGTTTTGCTTAATAACAATAGATTGCACTTTATCCATGCTCATTGAAAGCTGATGGCGCTCTAACAAGCCAGCAATACGTTTAAACTTTTGACCTTTAAAATAAAGCTCAAAGTTATAAAAACGAATAAGCGACATAGTCACCGATAGCATTACAGCCACCAAAACTAACAAAACAATTAAGGTGATCATCGCAAAGGTAGCAGCACTTGCCAGCATACCAAGCTCTTGTTGGTAAAAGCCTTCTACTTTCGCAATAATTTGCTTCTCTAAAAAATCAACAATCAGGTTTATAAAAGGGGCCAAAGCAGCGATTGCTAAAATAGCCATATTCGACATTAAACCAAATTTAGCTATTTCTTTATTGCTAATGCTTAGGCTGTTTTCGATAATGTCTGTTTTGCTTTGTTCAGTATTTTGTATTTCTTGCTGTTGCTGTGCTTTAAAATCAAATATTTGTTTACGCATTTGCTGTGCATAATCTTTAGTGACGCCAGGTAAAACAACTTCTTGTGACACACTGCCAGCTGCATCAAAAATACAATTAACTAAGTTTACGGGGGTAAAATAAAATGGCTCGGCAATATTAACGTTTTGCACACGACCAAATTTAAGCGTAAGTCGCTCTTTTTTAAATACACCTTTGTTAAGCAATATTTCGTTGTCGCTACTAATACAAAACTTAAAATTTAAATAATATAAAAATGAGTAAATAAGCAACGAAATTAGCGCAATCCCACCTGCAACCTGTGCCCAAAACAACTTATTTTCTACTTGAGTAACAAACACGACAAGCATAGGTAGTAAGTTTAAAAGGCCATCTTTTACAAAGCGCACACTAAAGTGCACAACAAAGTATAAAAGTGCCCAGGGCGATACTTTCTGCCAGTAAATAGGGCTCGCTTTATCTTCGATAGTTGTATTACTCATCGACTAAAGCTGCCTGAGTAGTTGCGTCGTCTTGGCGGTAGTTTTGTACAAATTGGCGCATATTTTTACAATCATCATGGGTTAGCCCACTAATTTGTAAATCGGCACTTACACCACCAGCGCTAAATAATTTAATACTCGCAAGGCTAAGTTTTCGCTCTATTGGCCCTTGGTGTATTTCCATATGCTGTACACGCGCTAAAGGTAATACCGTCACTTGTTGCCAAATAACGCCTTTTTTAAAAGCAATGTCATGATTTCGCACTGCAAAACCTCGTAACCTCACACTTATCATGTTGTACAGCATAGATACGGCCACCAAAATAGGCATACCAATTAGCAAATACGTTTGTGCATTATTAGCAAAGGCTTCATTAAAATAACAAACAGCAATAAGCGCTCCAATTAGCGGTATATAAAACAGAAGCGAGCTAAGCTGTGTATGTAATAAGGCTTTATCAGCCAATGGCTTAAAGCTAATATCACTATGCTTTGGTAAATCCATTATTTGTTGATTGTTAAACACTATTTGTCCCTATTCCTGCTTTTAATTATGACTAGCTTACCAACTAATGGTGGTTATTAAGGTGTGGCTTTGTTTTGGCTCAAGCGTTACTTTATCTGTCAGTACATTAGCAGCCTCTAAGCAGAGCATTGTTTTATATTCATCATCAGCAAAGTTAGATAAGCGTTTTGATTTTTCTATCCATGGATTCCACAGTACACACGAACTTGAGTTTTCGCGGCTCACATTAATAACACCTTCTGGCGTATTAATGGTTTGCATTGTATTTGCTTGTGTATAAACCATGTCGGTTTCGCGATTAAAGCTTACAACATCGTTTTGTACAAATGGCCCTTCGCTAAACTCAATATATTGGGCGCCTTGCAAACCATTTACATGGGTATTTGTAATGTCTGATGTAGGAAAATAGGTATGCAGCGCTTGGGTAAAGCTAAATGGCGCACTCCCTAAGTTAGTGGTCGTTAAGCTAACCTGTAATTTATCGCTTAATACAAACTCAACTTTTAATGCTGACTGATATGGCCAATACGTTGTATTAACAAGCTTCATGGGTAGCTTTAAACTAACTGTAATTTTCTCATCAGATTCGTGTACTTCATCAGCTTGCCACACGCTTGTGCGCGCAAAACCATGGGCAGGCCACCCATCATTAGCGTGTGTACCAAACCACGGCCAACAAATAGGAATACCACCTCGAATACTTGCCCCTTCTTGATAGGTTTCGTCTTGTGATACCCATATAAGTGGCTTGTTATTTTTAGGGATAAAGTCGGTAATTTGCCCACCTTGCAAAAATATTTTTGCATCGCACTTTGAGCTAGCTATTTTAATAAACTCAAGACCGGTTTCGCTTTGCTCAATGCTAACTGATGGCGATAATTTCATACCTTCCCCTATAATACTGATACTAAAGATTTTTAATATTTGTGCAGAAACAATAATGCATGCTTAAAGTATACGCTATTGATATTAAATATTGATTGCTGAATTTGTTCATTGCCGATTAATACATATACAGTAAACTCACAAACAATTACTTTGTACTAACAGCTGTAAATGAATAATACTAAAGTCTATACAATAAGACTTGCCAATTATTCACAACATACGTACTGTGCGCAACTTAATGCACACAAGATGCTAAGAAAATTTACTATAATTTAAACAATATAATTTTACATTAGTTACTGCTCTAACTATTAAAAACCAATAAAAGCGGCCTAATGTGCAATATATTGTTTGAATTCAATTTATTTGATGTGTAACATTTCGCGATTACGGCAAACTACCGCCCCATCGATGAGATAAGCAAATGCAAAAATATGACGAGTTATTGGTTTCTTTACGTAAAGTGATCCGCGCGATTGACTTACATTCTAAGCAGCTAAATAAAACTTCAGGTTTAACTGGGCCACAACTGCTTATAATGCAAGAAGTTGAAAAAACCGATGGAATAACGGCGAGCCGTATAGCTCAGAACGTAAATTTAAGCCCGGCAACGGTCACCAATATTCTCGACAGAATTGAAAGCAGAGATTTAGTAACACGCGTACGCAGTCAAATGGATAAACGCAGAGTGAGCTTATACCTCACCGAAAAAGGAAAAGAGTTACTTGATAAAGCACCTCAGCCATTGCAACAACACTTTATTGAAAAGTTTTCTGCGCTTGCTGAGTGGGAACAGAGCCTTTTACTCTCATCAATGCAGCGTGTAGCCGCGATGATGGATGCAGATAAATTAGATGCATCGCCCCTTCTAGAAGTTGGTGCACTTACTCAAGCTCCTAAAGAATAAACAATAAAAAAAATACATAATTTTGTACTTACTCTAAACGTAAGGCGTTTTTTGACGTCTTGAATTTTTTATTTTTTAATCACAAGCAGAGCGGCTATTATGACTAAACTCTCAAAATTAACACTAGCACTAGTCCTAGGTGGTGTTACAAGCACTTCTTATGCGTCTGATGATCTAGACACACTACAAAGCCAACTTAAACAGCTAAAGCAACAAATGCAATTGCTTGAAAATAAGTTAGCTGATGAAAAAACAAAACAACAGCAAATTAATAAGCAGCACGAACAACAAGTTGCAAACATCAGTAAAAAATCTGATCAAAAAGTAGTTGAAGTTGCCGCAGCTGAACCTGAGAAAAAAGATGAAGGCATTAAAGTTGGTGGAGCAATACGCTTTAATTACAGCACCAACACATACGATGAAGATACCCAAGATCGCGGTGGCGATTTTGATTTTGATATTTTCCGCATAAATGTATCTGGTGAGATTAACGATATTTCACTTAACGGTGAAGTACGTTTTTACGATTATATGACCGTTGTTAAATATGCTTACTTAGGTTATGAGTTTGCAGATGGCTGGGAAGGACAAGCAGGTATTGCACCCGTGCCTTTTGGTAATGGCCCATACAACTCACACAGCTACTTTTTCAGTACTAACTATTATGTAGGCCTAGAAGACGATTTTGATTTAGGTGTAGTAGTAAAACGTAAACTTAAAGATAACTGGAAACTAGACCTAGGCTTTTTCAAAAATGATGAGCTAGGTGGTATAGACGGTGGCTCTTCAGATATTAACCATCGTTACTCTTACGACATTATTGGTAGTCGCTCAGCAGAGGAAGGTACATACGATGCACCAGGCTCTCGCATAGGCGAATACAATACGTTTGCCGGGCGTGCGACATATCAAATTGAACACAGCAAAAATATAACTACCGATGTGGGTGTATCACTATTAAGTGGTGGCTTACATGACGGTAACGATCGTGCAGGTAACTACGGCGCATGGGCATTTCATGTTGATAGCACAATTAACAACTGGAATATCCAATTTCAACACGGTG
Organism: Pseudoalteromonas sp. TAB23; assembly: GCF_000498075.1. Classification (NCBI taxonomy): domain Bacteria; kingdom Pseudomonadati; phylum Pseudomonadota; class Gammaproteobacteria; order Alteromonadales; family Pseudoalteromonadaceae; genus Pseudoalteromonas; species Pseudoalteromonas sp. TAB23. The sequence goes on along the minus strand of NZ_AUTP01000117.1, from coordinate 21,802 downwards.
AATACGACTACGATCTAGACGACAGCAGCGACCGCTTTGTTGTTGGTGCGTATGCGTATTATGACACTGTATCTAGCGAAGCAACTATGACTAACTTTAACGTTGCTTATAATTACTCGCTTGATTGGGGCCCAGTTACCGACATTCAATTTTACAACGATTACGGCATTATTTATGACAAGTCTGACGATAGCGCAGATACATGGATGAACGTAACGGGTATGAGTGTTGCTGCAGGTGGTTTCTTTAGTTACTTCGACTTTATTCAAGCACGTAACCAGCCATTTATTGGCGGAACAATTATTGGTGATGGCGATACAGAACGTCGCTTCAACATAAATATTGGTTACTACTTCTAAACTGTTAACCGCATTTATTTTTAAAAGGGCAAACTTAGTTTGCCCTTTTTTATTGATTTTAAGCTTCGAATTAATAGCTATTTAGCCTACAATTAGAGATACCATAACACGCCTAAAAAGAGCCTAAGTGAATATAAAAGCAGTGTTTATTTGTTATAAAAACTTATGGTTTAAAGCGCTTGGCTTAATACTTGTAGCCTTGGGTATTATTGGCATTGTGTTACCGGTCATGCCTACCACTATATTTTTTATTTTAGCGCTCACCTGCTTTACTCGCTCATCACCCGCGCTTGAACAATGGCTGTTAAACCACCCTCGTTACGGTGTAACTTTGCAGCAATGGCAAGCCCACAAAGTAGTGCCTGTTAAAGCCAAATGCTACGCCGCCATTGGCATGTTAATTGGATTTATATTTTTACTGTATTCAGCCGCCCCTATTTGGGTTATTTATCTCGTTGCAATAATAGAAGTATCGGTAATGATTTACCTTATTTTAAGACCCTCTAGCCCCCCTAAGCATTAAATATTCATTTTTTACCTGCATACACCTTTATTTTAAAGTTTTATGTAAAGATAAGTAAGTAAATTTGTAATAGCTAATGCAAATCATTATCATGTTGTAAATTTGATTTATTAACTGTTTTTATGTCATTTATTAATAAGCGGGCTTTGTATAGTACAAGCCGCGCTCTACATATTTATATTTCTACAGCTCTGTTTTTTTTGCTTATTTTATTTTGCGTTAGCGGCATTGTGCTTAATCACGTTGATTGGCTTAAAAACGATAAAAATAACGGTCAAGTAAATGCAACAATTCCAGTAGAGCTAGTTACTAAAGCAAATGAACAGCTAAATACGCTGCCAACGCTTTACCCAGAAATAGAAGCTTACTTAGCTGAGCAATATGCACTTACAAAAGTAAAAAGCATTGAGTGGGAAAAAGAAGACGCGCTAGTAATGCTCGACTACCCACTGCCTGCAGGATTTGCCTACGCAGAGCTCGACTTTACAACTGGCGAGCTAAATCTTGATTACCAAACAGGTGGCTTTTTAAGCCTTATTGGCGACTTACATAAAGGCCGCCACAGCGGTGAAGTATGGAGTTGGGTAATTGATATATCTGCCGTACTAATGATTTTATTTGCCATCACCGGCATGATTATTTTGTTTCAAAATAGAAAAAAACGCTTAGCAGGAATATGGATAACCTTACTAGGAGTCGCAACTCCAATGGTTATTTATTTATGTTGGGTTCCACAAATAAAAGGAGTGTCTTAATGGTTAAATTTAAATTATTTATAAGCGCCGCATTACTGCTCGTAGCTGCGTTTTTTCAAACAACGGCGCATGCGCAAACACCACAGCTAGAGGTTGAATTAACGCTTCCCGACTTAGAAGTACAACCGTATCACCGTCCATACGTTGCAGTTTGGCTTGAAACACCAGAGCGCAAACACGTTACAACGCTTGCACTTTGGGTACAAAAAGCAGAATGGTTTAAAGACTTACGCCAATGGTGGCGTAAAGCCGGTAAAAGCGATGCCAACTTTGACGGCATTAGCGGCGCAACAAAACGCGCGGGTACTTACACTATAAATTGGCAAGGTAATGATTTAGACGGTAACCCAGTAAAACCAGGTAAATACTTACTAAATATTGAAGTTGTACGCGAAGAAGGCGGCAGAGACTACACCCGTGTTGAGCTCGATTTAACAAAGTCGGGAAAAATTACAATTGATGGTAAAAACGAGTTTTCTAAAAGCTTCGTCACTGTAAGCACTAAGTAGCTGCTACTTAATCATTTAAATTTAAGGAAATACAATGAAAATTAATTTATTAAAAACTGCATTAATCAGCGCATTGAGCTTATCTGCTTTAGTGTCAACTTCGGCAAGTGCACACGGACGTTGGTTACTACCTTCGCATACATCTTTATCAGGCGATAAAGCGCATTACGTAATGATTGACGCAAGTATTTCAAACGAAATTTTTGCACCAGACAAAGCCTTTAAACCTAAAGAAAAAGGCGCCGAGTACGATGACACATTATTAATGGCACTTGCGCCTAATGGTGAGCCAGTATCTGAAACCATCCGTGCTTATTACTTAAAACGTAAAAGCTCAGCTGCTGTAAGCTTAACAGAGCAAGGCACTTATCACATTGCAATGACCCAAAAGCCAATGTACATGACCTTCTATAAAAACGAAGAAGGTAAGCGCAAACGCGTATTTGGTAAAAAAACAGAAGCCGAGTTACCTAGCAATGCAAAAGATGTAACTACAACGAAGGTTGTTTCAACAGTAGATACATTTGTAAGCCGAAATGGCACCTCAAAGCCTGCACAGTTAGGTTTAGGCTTAGAGCTTAGTGGACCAACGCATCCAAATGACTTATTTGTAGGTGAAAGCGCTAAGTTTCAGCTTTTACAAGATGGTAAATCTGCCGGTGAAGGCATTGAAGTAAGTATTTTAAAAGGCGACACACGCTACCGTAACGACCGTGGCGAAGTAAAAGTAACGACCGATAAAGAAGGTATGTTTACAATTACGTGGAAAGAACCAGGCCTATACCTAATCGAAACCTCTAACAAGGTTACCGTAAATGAAGAAGGCGTAGATGCAGGACGTTATGCATTATTTACAACGCTTGAAGTTGCCCCTGAATAATTTAAATTACTAAATTTAAAAAATTGAAAGGCCAAGCATTTGCTTGGCCTTTTTACGTCTTACTAACTTTTATCTAAAATTCCCTTGAATTCGCAACCATTCGACACAAGATTGCAACTACAACGATCCAAACGCCTATATCGCGCGTAAACACTGGGGCGTGTTGGCCTTTGTGGATTGAAATTTGTTCAATCTAGGAGCGATTTAATCGCGGCGCGAGGTTTGTAACCTAGTGGGCTAAGTAAAAACTGAGTAACAAAGAGTTAATCGTTCCTAGAAAGAACCCAAAGGGCAGCGCATGTTTGGCATTTATGCTGCGTTATCGCCTATTTATGGGGAGTACTACATAGGCTCTGCCTTGCCTAAAAGCCAAACATACTGCTGCAAATTCAATCACCAAGGCAACACGCCCCAGCTTCACGTGTTAACAACTTAGAATATCTTAGATAGTTTTTATCTTTGCACTAGGGTAGTCGCTTCTATATGATGCGCTCCTTTTCGACTAGCAGCTCTTGGGGAACAATTAATGACTTTTAAGCGTTTATCTGCAAATAAACTAGCACTTAGCTTGGCCGTTACCACTGCACTTAGCACACCTTACTCTATGGCCGTTGCCGCAGAGCAAGATAATCAAGCAGAAAAGAATATCGAAGTAATTTCGGTTACCGGTACTCGCAGAAGCTTACGCAGTATTGCCGAAAGTACGGTACCCGTAGACATTATTACCAGCGGTGATATGCAAAGTACGGGTCAGCTAGAAATAAGCCAAATACTAGCAAACCAAGTACCTAGCTTTAACTACCCAAGTGCCACTATGGGTGATGGTACTGACCATGCAAAACCAGCTGTTTTACGTGGATTAGCACCCGATCACACATTAGTACTTATAAACGGTAAGCGCCGCCATGCCGGTGCGCTATTAAACTTAGCAGGTGTTGTTGGCCGAGGCTCTACAGCTGTTGATTTGAACATGATCCCAACCTCTGCAATTAAACGTGTTGAAGTACTACGTGATGGCGCAGCCGCACAGTACGGTTCTGATGCAATTGCTGGGGTAATTAACATTGTACTTAAAGATGCCTCAGAAGGCGGTAGCGTAAGCGTAACGTACGGTAAATACGATACTCAAATGGCTGGTGTATCTCAGCTAGAAAGCACCTATGCAGACGCAAACGGCGACTTAGCCTTTAATACCGGTGGCGACAGAGAAGTAAACGACGGTGCGACACGCACTGTTAGCGCAAACTCTGGTTTTGCGTTATCTGATAACGGCTTTGTAAACGTATCAATTGAATACCGTGATAACGACTCAACTCAACGCTCAGGTTTTGACCCTCGCGAACAATACAGCCGCCTTGATGATGGCAGCCTAGACCCACGTGAATTTACTATCGATCGTTACAATCACCGCTTTGGTAAAGCAGACCTTGAAGATTACGCGTTGTTTTACAACATGGGTTACGATTTAGATAACGGCTTAAACCTTTATTCATTTGGTAGCTACTCAAAGCGTGAAGGTAATTCAGGTGGTTTTTACCGCCGAGCAAAAGACAGCCGTAACGTTTTAGAAGTGTACCCAGATGGCTTTTTGCCGCAAATTGAAACAGACGTACAAGACTACTCATTTGCACTGGGCTTACAAGGCGAAACTAACGACTGGACATGGGATGTAAGTACCAACTACGGCCGCAACGACTTTGGTTTCGGTGTTGTAAATAGTATTAACACATCACTAGGTGCCGACAGCCCAACCGAATTTGACAACGGTGCATTGGTTTACGATCAGTTTTTAGTAAACGCAACGGCCAATACCACACTGGATTTAGGCTTACCTGATGACGTATTTTTTACCGTAGGTACTGAATACCGCCATGAAAGCTACAAAATAGAAGAAGGCGAAGAAGCGTCTTACATCACCGCACTTGATAGCGACGGTAACCCAATTGCAGCCGGTGGCGCGCAAGTACTTGCTGGTTTTGGACCAGAAAGTGCGACTGACGAAAGCCGTCATAACATCGCTTTATTTGTTGAGTTTGATACCTACTTAACAGAAAAGTGGAACGTCGTTTTAGCGGGTCGTTATGAAGATTACAGCGACTTTGGTGACACATTTACTTCTAAGCTTGCTTCGCGTTACAGCATTACTGAAAACCTATCGCTGCGCGGTGCAATTAGCACAGGTTTCCGTGCGCCATCTTTAGCGCAAAGCTCGTACCGCCAAATATCAACCGTACTTGAAAACAACCAACCATTTGAAGTTGGTCTATTCCCAACTGATTCTGCAGCAGCGCAAGCGCTAGGTGCACAGCCGTTAGATGCTGAAGAGTCAGTAAACGTTACTGCGGGCTTTATTTACACTCAAGGCAGCTTTAGCTTAACTGTTGATGCGTACCGTATTGATATTGATGACCGTATTGTATTGTCTGAAAACTTAGAAGGCGATGCAGTTGTTGAAATACTACAAAATGCCGGTGAGCTAAATACCGAAAGCGTACGTTACTTTACCAACGCTATCGACTCACGCACGCAAGGTGTAGATATAGTAGCCACTTATAACTTAGATTTAGACAACTTAGGTGATTTACGCCTAAACGTAGCTGCTAACTTTAACGATACCGAAGTAACGCACGTAAACGACAACCCAGCACAGCTTAACTCACTAGGTGACGACTATGTAGTGTTTGCACGTCGTGAAGTAGGTCGCTTTGAAGAAGGCACGCCAGATAGCAAATGGAACCTATCAGCAGTATGGAACTTTAACGAATGGCAAACAACGCTTCGTGCCACACGTTATGGTGAAGTCGCTGATATATCAACTACAGCTGACCGCGATGAATACCTAGACCCTAAGTGGATCACCGACCTAGAAGTGGCATACCGTCCAGACGAATATTGGAAATTTGCCGTTGGTGCAAACAACTTGTTCGATCAGTACCCACAAGCCACCGTGGATAACATTGGTTACTCTGACTTTGGCCAAATATTCCCGTACACACCGTATGCGCCTTACGGATTAGACGGACGTTTCTTATACGGTAATATTACTTACAGCTTTTAATTTAAATTTAATGAGTTAAATTAAAATCCGATATGGCATGCCATATCGGATTTTTTATATTTAAAAAATAGTAATAAAAATAACCATCCTAGCTATAATCAAATAAATTCAGCAATAACACCTTCAACATAAATTGCTAACTTTTTATTATTATTAAATTTTTTTTATATGATAAATTGATTATCAGGTTAAGTTAGTTGCTAGTAAGTCATCAAAAAACAACTTAAAACGCCTATAATTAAACTAAGTACGCATAAATACCGTCTTTCTTTGGAGTGAAGTATGAGCTATAAAAACTGGTCAATATCAAAACAAATTGGTGCCCTAGCATTCACTTTAACGTTATGTATTTTTAGTTTAGTGGGGCTATCTACCTATTTAATCTCGGCTAATACACTTTCTGAAAAAAGTGAAACTGCGATTAAGTCTGAAATAACCGCTATTTCAGATCTTTTAGAACTCCAATACGACAGCCTACTTGCAATAGCAAAACGCAATGCGACCGTATTTAAAGGTATGTACCCTGGTGAATTTAAAAAAAGCGATCAAAAAGTAATGGTCGTAGATACTATGGTTCCTATTCTTTTACATGATGGTGAACAGGTTAATAACAATATCGATATTGTTGAAAATTACGCTAAATTAACCGGAGGTAACGCCACGGTATTTATGCGAGATGGGGATGATTTTTTTCGTATTACTACCTCTTTAAAAAAGAGTGATGGGCAACGCGCTATTGGCACATACCTAGGAAAAAAACACCCAGGCTATCAGCCTCTTATGAACGGTCAAAGCTATGAAGGTTACGCTAAATTATTCGGCAACGAGTATATGACTGTTTACCAACCAATTAAAAATAAACAAAACCAAGTAATTGGTATTTTATACATAGGTTTTAATATAAACGATGCACTGGCATCGCTGAGAGAGTCTGTTAATAAAATAGTAATTGAAGAAAGCGGTAACTTATTTGTTTTCAGAAATACAAATGATGTAGTTATAGCAGGTAAAGAGGCCGCAGTTGACTCAAAAGTGAACTCCAAAGCACTTGATGGGCTTAATCTAGAGGCAATTAAAAAAGGTCTGTCATTAAAATACAATAGTGAAAATAACACCCCGATGTTTGCTTACAGTAAAACGGTACCTGGGTGGGATTGGACCTTACTTGGTCGTGTAAAAGAAAGCGAACTCACTGAAGAAAGCATAAAACTAATGGTAGTTAACAGCATAACGTCTGTTGGGGGGATCCTTGCTATCTCAATTTTACTTTTTTGGGTGCTAGTAAAAACACTTAAACCATTAAGACAGTTAACACGTAGCGTTGATGCATTAGGCAAAGGTGATTTGTCACAACATTTTGTAAATACCAACACAAATAGTGAAAATGAAATAGACCAAATTACCGCGAGTGTAAGCAGCATGTCGGTTGAACTCAAAAAGCTAATACTCGCCTTACAAAACTCTGTAGTTGAGCTGGAAAAGCAAGCGGGCATCTCCAAAAAAATTGCACTCACTAACGGCAAAGAAGCACATGCAATGATGGGGCAAACAGATCTAATAGCCACCGCCATCGAAGAAATGTCAGTATCCATTAAAGATGTAGCCAATAACGCAAATGAAGGCGCTCAACGAACCCAACAAGTTGATGCAGAAGCTCAATTAGGTCGAACACAATTAACCCAAGTTGTTAATGACTTAATGCAACTAAGCCAACAGTTAAATGATAGCCATAACTCTGTAGAAAAAGTAAACACCGCGAGTAACGAAATAAGTAAAGTAACCGAAGTAATTAATGGGATTGCTGAGCAAACAAACTTACTAGCACTTAATGCAGCAATAGAAGCGGCAAGAGCTGGCGAACAAGGTAGAGGGTTTGCAGTTGTAGCCGATGAAGTTAGAACATTAGCGCAGCGCACTCAAAAATCAATTTTAGAAATTAGCCAAACAATTGAACAGCTACAAATACAAGTTACCGCCGCAACTAAACAAATGGAACAAAGCCGTCAGTTGGGTATTAAATCAGCTGAAGAGGGCGAAAAAACAGGAGAGCAACTTAACTTAATCACTCAAAGTATTGGTGATCTAACTCGCTCATCAAATAATATAGCTGAGGCAACAGATCAACAAAGCACCGTTGCTGCAGAAATCACTCAAAACCTACACTCTATAAGCCAGCTCGCTAAAGAGGGTGAGTCTCGCACGCAAAGCACTGTAAATTCGGCAAGTGAACTAATGACATTAGCTGAAAAAATTAAGCAACAAATAAGCTACTTCAGAGCACATTAATACCACAGTTAAAGTTTCTAAATTAAACAAAGGATGCATCGCGCATCCTTTTTTATTAATAGTTAGTTATTTTAACCACTTATTAGTATTTCAACTTTCATAAAAAACCACCACCCTATATAAAACAATAACTTACATTTCGGCCTCATTTTTGCTCTATATTGTTTATATAAATACAAACAATAAATACCAAAGGACTAAACATGAGCTCATCAACACAATTAAGCATTGCAAAACCACTTTCACTTATTGGCGGCATTTTATTATTAAGTGGCTGTGTATTTCATATATCGCCAAGCGTTGCGTCGGTAAAACAAACTAAACAGCTATCACTGCCAAGTAATAATTTAGAATATTTAAATGTGTTAAGCGGCGCAGGTAGCCTTGAAATAAAAGGCTCAAAAACGGCCACCAGCATTAGTGTTGATGCCACTATTTACACAGCCGACATTGAAGACGAATACGAGCTAACGCTCGAGCAAGACGGTAAACAGGCAAAGCTTGTTGCCCAAAATAAAAGCCGTAATGGTATTAGCTTTTACAGTGGTCAATCTCCAAGTATTAATTTAGTGGTTACTGTGCCAAGTAATCTAAATTTAGATATTGATGATGGCTCTGGCGACATTTTAATAAATGCTATGCAAAGCAATATTGATGTAAAAGACGGCTCAGGAGATTTAACAATAAGCGGTGCTAAAAACCTAACTGTTGACGATGGCTCAGGTGAAGTAAACCTTGAAAACATCGCAGGTAATTTAGAACTAACCGACGGCTCTGGCAGTATTCATATAAACAACGTAACCGGCAATGCAACTATTGACGATGGTTCTGGCGAAATGCACGTGAGCAACATAAGCGGTTCGCTAAACGTTGAAGATGGATCGGGTGATATAACAATCAATAATATAAGCGGTGCTGTTAATGTTGATGATAACTCTGGCGACATGATCATTGAGCATATTGGCTCAAACGTAACAATTGAAGATGGTTCGGGTGATATTCGCATTAATCATGCAAAGGGGCTGACTATTACAGAGTCGGGCTCGGGCGATGTAAGTATCGATAATATTAGCGGTTCAGTAAAAGTAGCTGACTAATTTTATTTAACCTGAACTCTGGTTAAGAGATTTACTGACACTTTGAATTATGATGATATTTAAATTTATTTTTCTCTAGTCAGAGCTCAGGTTATTTAACTACCATTTAATATACTTTATGCCCTATCAATCTGGGCATAAAGCACTCCCCTCAAAGTATAAGTTATTTAAAAGCAGTACTGTTTCGCGTTAACTCTTTCCTAAAATAATGAAAAAGTATTTATTTGATTTATTTTTTTGCTTTATAGCTAATTTGGGTACATATTAATATTCAACTTATTAAAAGGATATTAATATTATGAAATGGAAGTTATTAATTTTAATTACTGCTTTATTCACCCTCGTAGCTTGTGGCTCTGGAGGTTCAGACTCCAAAACAGTAACTAAACCGCTCAGCACTAACACAAAGCCTGTTGCGGTTATTACCACCGAGCAATCGGAGTTTAAAGTAAATACCACCCTCGTTTTTAGCGCAGCAAAAAGTAACGATCCCGATGGCGACTCGCTCACTTATCAATGGCAATTAACCAGCAAAAATGCGCAAGTAGAAATACCGATTACGGTTAATAATGAAAGTACCGTTGAGTTTTCAGTATCTGAAGCACAAGAGTACCAATTAGTATTAACCGTGAGTGACGGCAAGCTTTCAAGCACACCTGCACAAAAACAATTCACCGTTACTGCAAATACCCAACTAATTGCTAACGCAGGTAGCACACAAACCGTTAAGCAAGGTGATGTTGTGCTTTTAAATGGCGCGCAAAGTAGCACAACCAGCGGCGCCATTAATCAATACAAATGGCAATTTATTACTAAGCCTGTAGCAAGTAATGCAACGCTTGAAAATGCGACTCAAGTTAAAAGCCAGTTTGTTGCAGACGAAATAGGCGAGTTTAAAGTTGAGCTTACCGTTACTGATTCACAAGGTGATACAGCAAGCACTGTCGTACTCATAAAAAGTGAATCGCTTAACTCTAACTCATCGCCACAAGCGGTTATAAACGTAGAAAATCAAACAATTGCTCCAAATGAAGTTGTTACACTTTACGGTAACCAAAGTACTGATCCCGATAAAAACGATACACTTAGTTATGCGTGGGCAATTACAGCAAAACCCCAGGGCAGCACACCAGCTCTTTCAAGCATGCAAAATCATACAGCTGGGTTTTCAGCGTCAACAGCTGGAGATTACTCGCTTTCACTCACTGTTACCGATCAACAAAACGAAAGTGATACCGCATCCGTTACTTTAACTGTTACCACAAGTAATAAAGCCCCAGTTGCAACACTTGAATCCGAACGTGATATTACGTTAAACGAATCAACCACTTTGCAGTGCCAACAATGCAGCGACCCAGACGGAGATGCGCTGAGCTATAACTGGCAGTTACAAGCCAAGCCTGTAAATAGTGCATCGCAACTGACTAACAGTACATCAGCAACGCCCTCTATTGTTGCCGATAAAGAAGGCGACTACGTTGTAGTGCTTACAGTGTCTGATGGGCAATTAAGCTCAAACCAAGCAACCTCAGTACTGCACGCCAGTAGCAATAAAAAGCCTATTACTTTGGTAACTTATGCAACCTCCATAACGGTTGATGAACAAGTTTTACTTGATGCCTCAACTAGTTACGATCCAGAGGGCCAGCCACTAAGCTACCAATGGGAAATCATTTCGTCGCAAGGCCAAGCAACGCTTAGCAGTAATACAATATCAAAACCAACGTTTAGCGCATCAGTAGAGGGACAAGTGGTTATTTCGTTACGCACTAACGATGGCGTGCAGTTCTCTGACACAAAAACCCTAACAATTGATGTAATACAAAACGCATTGCCAGTAATTAGCTTCACGGGGGAGCAATCACGCTACGATGTAGTGGGCAATGCAGTTAAATTTGATGTAAGCCAAAGTTACGACCCAGAAGGAACCTCTCTCGATTACGCTTGGACGCTATCAGCCCCTTCAGGCTCGAGCACCGGTTTAAGCAATACAAACCAAAGTATTACCGAATTTATCGCCGATATGACAGGTAGTTACACGCTAACCGTTGTCGCAACTGATGCTGATGGCTTTTCAAAAAGTGTGCAATTTTCAATTACAGTAACTAACTCTGCACAACTTACCGGTCGCATTAAAGGACAACTCACTAATGTGCAAAAAGCGGCTATAAGCAATGCACAGCTAACAATTAATGGACAACAGTACAGCACCAACACAAATGGCTTTTTTGATGAAGAGGTTAATTTAGCGCAAGGTGAAAAAATAACGATAAAAACAGCAGATCAAAGGATTGCAGTTGGGGAATATAACTCTGTAGCAATTACGCAAAGCAACTTTACTGTGGATATAGGCCAAAATAGCATGCCCGTTTTACAAGCTGTTGAGATTTCGGTATTTGTGTGTGCTGAGTTTTCAGGCCCCGACACCGTTAACCTACGCTTTAACATGGTAGATACACTTTTAGCGTCAGATAGCTTTCAATTTAGCTTTGATCAAACAAAACCACTTACTTTGCAAAAAAGCGGAAGTACTTACCTCGATAGCGAATTAGATATCGACCTACCTGCATCAGCCGAATTTGAAGTAACAGCAATTGAAACAAACGTTGAAAATACAATCAGCTCAAACATTACTATTTACCATTCTGATTCAGGCCAACCAAGCTCAGCAATTATAAGTATTTGTAATATTTAGTCCCCAACAAGCCCTTCAACATAAAGTGCTATTTTTAGCCCAGTAGTTATAACCATTAGTGTTATAGCTACTGATAAATAAGCAACTTTGAGCCATATAATCCATTGTATTTTATAAGCAGCTAAGCCATTCTAAAAGCCTTGATGTTATTAGGATAAACGCGTGTTAGAAATTGCTTTAATTTACTTAGCAGCAGCCATTGTAGCTGTCCCTATTGCAAAACGAGTCGGACTTGGCTCTGTGTTAGGTTATTTAATTGCCGGAATACTCATTGGCCCTTATGCGCTGGGTGTTGTAGGCGATCAAACCGATGTAATGCACTTCGCTGAATTTGGCGTAGTAATGATGCTGTTTTTAGTGGGCCTTGAACTACAACCTTCGCGTTTATGGACATTACGCCACTCTATTTTAGGGCTTGGCGGCTTACAGGTTGTGCTATCGGCAGNGCAGCTATATTTGCATTTTGTTATTGGTTTTTTGCCATGCATTGGCAAACCGCACTCGCCATTGGTTTAATGCTCGCGCTCTCCTCTACGGCTATTGTACTGCAAAGCCTTGAAGAAAAAGGCTGGCTAAAGCAAGAAGCCGGACAAAACGCGTTTTCGGTATTGCTGTTTCAAGACATCGCAATTATTCCTATTTTAGCCCTATTGCCACTGCTTGCATTTGCCCCGCAAACTAGCTCAAAAGAAATCAGCGATTCGATTATTGCAAGCTGGCCTGTATGGCAACAAGTATGTGTATCGGTCGCGGTTATTGCCGCTATTATTGCCGGCGGTAAATATGTATCGGCGCCGTTATTTAGATACATTGCCCAAACACACATGCGTGAAATATTTACTATTTTTGCACTGTTTTTAGTGGTCGCTATTGCACTGGTTATGCAAAGTATTGGTTTATCGCCTGCGCTGGGGACTTTTTTAGCAGGCGTTGTACTTGCCGAGAGCGAATTTAGACACGAATTAGAAGCCGATATTGAACCCTTTAAAGGCTTACTTTTAGGATTGTTTTTTATAACTGTTGGCGCATCAATTAACTTTGAACTGCTATTTAACGAGTTTAGTACCGTTATAGGCTTAGTGGTTTTACTTATTGTAGTTAAAGCCTGCATTTTATTTGCCCTTGCCGTTACCTTTAAAATTAACAGTAAACAGCAGTTATTATTTGCCTTAGCGCTTGCCCAAGGGGGTGAGTTTGCCTTTGTACTTTTAAGCGTAACCACCACCTTAAGTATTTTAACGCCCGAGCAAACCAGCCTTGTTACCTTAGTTGTGGCGGTATCAATGCTAATAGCGCCGTTATTACTTATGGTTTATGAACAAATACAAAAACGCAGTAGCAGTGCTCTGCCTGAGTTTGATAAGCCAGAGCAAATTAGCACCGCTAAACACGTAATTATTGCGGGCTACGGACGTTTTGGTCAAATTATGGGACGTTTACTGCACGCGCAAGGCTACGAAATTACCGTACTTGATCACAGCCCTAGCCAAATAGAATTACTACGCCGTTTTGGTAACACCGTATTTTATGGCGATGCCGCACGCCAAGAGCTCCTTGAAGCCGCAGGCGCGCACACCGCGCAAATGCTAGTAATCGCAATTGATAACCCCGATAAAACTATTGAGATAATTAAGCTCGCGCATAAAAACTACCCGCAACTTAAAATAGTTGCTCGCGCAATCGACCGCCGCCATGCGTATCAGTTACTTAATTTAAAAGTAGATGCGTTTAACCGCGAAACCGTCGACTCAGCTATTAACCTTGCCGTAGAAGCTCTGGAGCTATTAGGTAACACTAAGCAAGATGCAGAACGTGCTGGTAAGCTATTTAGAGACCACGACCGCGCTGCAGTACTGCAACTGGCTGCATTATGGGGAGACGACGCCAGCTACGGCGTAGCAGTTCGCCAACGCATGGAAGATTTAAAGCAAGTGCTGCAACAAGATAAACAAGCACAAAGCGATTTAAATACCTGCGACAGCGGTGATTGCGAAGACGGCTTAACAGAAGTAGCGAGTAAACCTAAAAAGCCTGATGATGCTCATCTTGAGTAGCGTCTAAAAACTGATATGTGCTATTAGCGTGAGTTAATAGCACTGTGAGTAAGTGCCACAATCAAATAAGATACCTAAAAGCATGGCTGTACTTTATAGCTAGTGTTCAAAGCGCTGATATGTTCCACGCCAGTCTGCGTGTTCAGGATATTTAATCTTATAAGCATTTATTTCAGCCTTAGAAGCGTACTGAAAATAGATAGAGAAATAGTCACTTATGTAGCTTTCGCCGTCACCCATTCTCCAAAATATATCGCTCGGATGATAATTTGGAAACTTAATCCAAGGCGGTTTTGGCGGAGTATGCTTTAACTCATTTTCATAGCGCTCTTTAAGCATTTTATTCCAAGCAGCTCTATGCTCTAGATACTTACCCCATTGTTCATCGGTAGTGTTAGCTTGTTTTTCACTTCCCATTGATGAAATAGGTATCAGCATTAAAATAAACACTAAGACGGTGTAAATATTTATAAAATGACGCATTACTAAATATGGGCTTTAATTAAAGCTTTTAGTTCTTCTTTTTCGGCTTCGTTTGTAAATGTGCTAGCTGGGATTATTAAAGCCAATAGCTTGTCTATAAATATATATAAATCGCCTTTATTTTCTTCAGTTGCCTCAACGGCTTGCCATTTATAAAAGTAACGTCCTAGATGATTAGTCTCGCAAATGCCATCAGCCTGAAATTCAATTGTTTTATCGCCAATCATTACGCCATTTTCATTAGGAATAGATTGCTTTTTTAACTTATTAATATTGTATAAAAATACAATAATAAATATTAAAAATGGCACTGCTACAATTAACCCACTTGGCCAATGAAAGTCAGAAAGGCGAATAGACTCGACCTGAAAGATAGTCATAAAAACAACAGTTGTTACAAACCAAACAATCACATTTTTTATAAACCCTAAACCTTTATTATCTTTAGGCGCACACAGCCTTTTTATTGCAAAATCAGCATAGTCGGTGTAATTTTTTTTAGTAACAGTGATAGATTTGATCATAAAAAATGAATCCTAACTTTGTTTAAACATAGCGCACTACTTAAGCTACATAAATATAAGACCAAGCAAAACTCGAACAAACTATTTCAAGCGCTTTGATCGTCGTTTAAAAATAATTTAATAATTCGATCTGTTTTAGTGGTGTGGGGGCGCGACGATCATTTCTGGTTGATTTACTCTGAGCAACTCTTTTAAATTTAACTGTATTCTTTCACCACACATTACAATTCCTTTTTTGTCTTTTGTTGTTGAATAACCAAGTACTATATTTAATAAATCTAATTTCTCAGGATTAACTTGAAAAAATACCTTGTAATAACCTTCATAACTATTAGCTTCAGTAAAATCCAAGTCTGCTAATAAAGTACCTTTTATCACTACTGTAAATGACGTTAAATAATAGCCTTTAAATATCTCAGGTACGTAGACATCATAACCAGCAAAGTTACCTACGCTATAGTCTTCATTTATTTTTGCAAAAGAGGCTGATTGACCTAGTTCATCATTGCCGCAGGCAAATAATAAGTTAGTCCATAAAAAACATATAACTAGAAGTACTCGCATTAAAGTCCCCATATAACAGCTTTGTTAATAGACATTTTTGCAAACGTCCCTATTGCGTGGACATCTATTAATATCAAATAGTGTAAATTATTGCCAACTATAAATATTATGCGTCTGATGGTGTGCGTTTTATAAAAATAGGAAAGTGTTTGTTGTATTACCTGGGTGGGAATGGCTTAAATTAATCTATTTTTGAATATTGGCTTGTAGCTCATAGCCGCCTGTCATTTTTTAGCTATGAACTACAACATTTAAAAACCTAGTGGTGATGTCCGCCTTGAATAGCCTCGCCTTGCTGGTTGTAAAAACCTGTTGCACTGTGCTCAATAAAACCAAGGTTTATCATTTTAGCTAAAAACGGGTCGCCTTCGTTATCGCCAATGTCGGCGTAATCGGTGGTTTGAAAGCGATCCCACTGTGCAAATTGAGCGGTAATTAATGGCTCATTAGTGTTTACATTATTAAGGCTAAGTAAGGTAGTAGTTTGGCTTTTTTTATTACTAATACTAAATGTTTTAACTAATTTTGAATGCGTAATAAAGGCAAGGTTAAAGTCGTTGCCATTTTCGCTCAGTGTATAGTTTTTTACTTCATCGCAGCCTTTGCCTTGTGTGCTTACTAGGGTCATTTTTTCGATTAGGTGATTATCCACCAGCTGGCTTTTAGCACTCCAATTTTGTACGCCGCGTACTTCAGATGGTTGGTATTCTATGCCGCGTTGCTGGGCATTAAAGTAACGTATTGGTCGTATTTGATTATTGGCTAAGTGCTGCCAAAGCTCGGTTATTACTTCACTTTGATGCGCTACTTGCTGATTGTTTCGCCAAAGGGTAAGTGACTCGCTACCTTGCTGCGCTTTATGGCTGTTGGTAATTTTATAATCCGCTTTTAAATGCTTGGCATCAATGTCACATTGCGAGGCAAAGCTACTTGTACTTACAAGCGTGGCAATTATTAATAACGCTTTTTTCATTTAGCTATCTCTTATTTATATTTCAAGTTTATGGCAATAACATAACGATTAAAAATGTCAGTTTAATGACAAAAACCCCGCAAAGTAGGCGGGGTTTTTTATTTAGATATATTTAACTAAATTTATAACTAGCCGGTATTTATTGCGCTAGTTTTTCGTCTGCTGTTTTTACAAAGTCAGCGGCAAAGTCCATTACATGGAACAAAAAGCTTTGCTCGTTTGTGCCTGTTACCAAGTGTGCACCTGGTCCCATTGCATAAACGCCTACGTCTTCACCGGCATGTGTTTCTGAGCCCATTGGTACCAATGCTTCTTGATGAAAACCAGGTGTTGTTGTATCAACATCTGTTAAATCAACACGCCCTGTTACTGGTGCAAAGGCGTAACCTGCATCGGCATCGGTCTCGCTACCTAGGTTTCTAAAGCCACCACCATTGGTGTAACCAACCGTTGTATAAGGCATATCGTCGGCAGCTAAGCTTGGCTCAGTAGCGCCTACTGCAACCACTTTACCTAAAATTGGGTTACCGCGTTTAGGGTAACCAGCAATGGTAAATACATGGCTGTGATCGGCAGTTACAACTATTAATGTTTCTTCTGGGTTGGTGTTTTCCATCGCCACTTTAACGGCTTTGGCAAGCTCAATAGTGTCGTTTAACGCGTTATAAGCATTACCCGCATGATGCGCGTGGTCAATTCGACCCGACTCAACCGTTAAGAAAAAACCTTGCTCGTTGTTATCAAGTACGTTTATTGCTTTTTCGGTCATTTGTGAAAGCGAAGGCTCGCCTGCTACATCGTTTGCGCGGTCAGCTTCGTACTGCATGTGGGATTCGTTAAATAAGCCAAACACTTTAGTGGCGTCGTCACTTATTGCATCAAAACCGGTTTGATCCATTACGTACGTGCCATTTGGATATTGCGTTTTCCACTCTGCGGTTAAGTCGCGGTTATCTGTTCGATCCCCTTCAACAGCACTTACTGCATCGGCTGAATTAAACGCGGCATCTTTTGGTAAAAAGTGACGACGACCGCCGCCCATTACTACGTCAATACCGTCTACATCAACACCACTAAAGCGTGCTTCTAGGTTGGCTTCAAAGTTAACCAGTTGCGATGCAATGTCTTCACACGTTGCAGCACTTTCTGGCATATCGGAGATATCTTCCCAGTTACGCTCTGCCGATTTAGCATACGTTGCAGCGGGTGTTGCGTGAGTAATGCGCGCTGTAGAAATAATCCCTGTTGCTTTGCCTGCAATTTCAGCAAGCTCTAACGAGGTAACAAGTTCGTGCCCTTTACCTGATACACAATTACCACGTTCAACCGCTTCATCAATACCAATAACGCCCGCATCGGTTTTAACACCCGATGCCATTGCGGTCATAGTGCCTGCCGAATCTGGCGTTTGCGCATCTACGTTGTATGTTTTTACAAAGCCCGAAAAAGGCATAGTTTCAAAGCTTAACTGGTGATCTTCACCCATTTCGCCCTCTAACTGACCCGCTAAAATACGTGCTGCGGTTATGGTAGAAATTCCCATACCATCGCCCACAAATAAAATTACGTTTTTAGCCTTGCCTGATTCTGTAACAATGTTGCTACTGGCTGTTTGTGCAGCACCTAATTTTGTTTGTGCTTCACTAAACCACGTATTACTAGTGAGCGAGGCTAACTGTTCGCTTGTTAGCGACGTTGCGGGTGCATTACACACTAAATTAGTTGAGTTAACTTCGTCGCTATCTAGCACGTCGTTATTATTGGTATCTGCGCCTACTTGCGTCTCTACACCGCCATTAATACACTGCTCAGAGCCCACTGCAATAGCGTTATCTACTGCGATAATATTATTTTCATTTTTGTTATCGTCACTCGAGCAACCTGCTAGCGCGACCATTACTGCCAAAGAAAGTACCGTTAATTTGTTCATGTTAGCCGCCATTATTGCTGAGTTAGTTCAAGAGCTTGATTAATTAAATGAAATACAACGTTTTGTTCAATTACGCCCTGTGCTAGCTGAGCACCAGGACCTTTAGCGTGCAGTGAAATATCTTCACCTGCGTGTGTTTCTGAACCCATTGGTACAGTTGCTTCTTGGTGAAAACCTGGGGTTGTTGTATCTACGCCATTTAGCTCAACACGCCCCGCTACAGCTGCACTTGTATAACTTGCATCAGCATCAGTCTCGTCGCCTAGATTTCTAAAACCTAAACCATTTGCGTAACCTACTGTGGTGTACGGCATATCGTCAGCGGCGAGGCTTGGAGTAGTTGCACCTACTGCTACTACTTGACCTAAAATTGGATTACCACGCTTAGGGTAGCCTGCAATAGTAAATACATGGCTGTGATCGGCGGTTACTAAAATAAGGGTTTCTTCTGGGTTGGTATTATCTACCGCTGCTTGCACGGCTTTAGCAAACTCAATGGTGTCGTTAAGCGCGTTGTATGCATTACCCGCGTGGTGCGCGTGGTCAATTCGACCCGACTCAACCGTTAAGAAAAATCCGTTATCGTTTTTACCAAGCACTTCAATTGCTTTAGTGGTCATATCGGTAAGTGAAGGCTCGCCCGCTACATCGTTTGCGCGGTCAGCTTCGTACTGCATGTGCGATTCGTTAAATAAACCAAATACTTTAGTGGCGTCGTCTGCTATTGCATCAAAGCCTGTTTGATCCATCACGTACGTAGCATCTGGATACTGTGTTTGCCACTCAGTCACTAAGTTGCGCTCGTCAGTACGGTCGCCTTCTATAGCACTTACTGCATCTGTTGAGTTAGCCGTTTCGTCTTTTGGTAAAAAGTGACGACGGCCGCCACCCATTACAAAATCAAGACCGTCTACGTCGGTACCTACAAATCGTGCTTCTAGGTTTTTTTCAAAGTTAACCAGTTGCGATGCAATGTCTTCACAGCCACCTGTTACTGCATCTTCTGGCATATCTGATACGTCTTCCCAGTTACGGTCAGCCGATTTAGCATATGTGGCAGCAGGGGTTGCATGAGTAATACGTGCTGTAGAAATAATACCGGTAGATAGCCCTTTAATTTCAGCCAATTCAGTCGCGGTAAGAAGCTCGTTACCTGCCACTGTTGAACACACACCGCGTTCAATATCTTCGTCTACACCAATAACGCCCACATCGGTTTTTACACCGGAAATAATAGCCGTCATCGTGCCTGCTGAGTCGGGAGTTTGAGCATCTACGTTATACGTTTTAACTTGTGCAGAGTACGGGAACTCTTCAAAACTTAAATAACCTTCTTCGCCAGATTGATTATTGCGCTGCCCTTGTAAAATACGCGCGGCGGTAAGTGTAGAAATACCCATGCCATCGCCAACAAATAAAATGACGTTTTTAGCTTTAGTGGCTTGTGTAGCCTGCGCTTGTGCTGTTTTTGTTGTTAGTTTAGTTTGCGCAGCGCTATACCAGCTGCTGTCTTTTTGGCTTTGCGGTAGTACATCAGCATGGCTAACTGCGCTAAACGCAAATGTTAGCGCGATTGCCGCAGCGACTTTTTTAATTTTCATCCGTAATTCCCATTGTTTAGTGGTTATTTTTTGAAATGTGTAAACACAAAAAAGATCAACCGCTGCACTATAGAAAACAGATGTGACTGATAAAGGTAATTTTGATGAAAGTAAAATGACTAAACTATTACAAAAATAAGTCACAAAAAAAGCGCAACGTGTTAAACGGACTTAAACTGCTAATTAGCAATCTTAGCGCGTAACCATTAAATATTTTTTAAAGACAACAAGCCTTACCTTGATGGCTCTCTGCTGGTTTTTCATCCACTAATCAGCCGCTTTGCTGTAAACGCGGCATGATTCATCATAATGACTTACATATTACATAACGCATCTCCGAGATAAATTCCTATTGAAATAATTAAGAACCATCCTTCCAGTAGGGTGCTATTTATTAAACTTAGAGTAAGAATATTGTGTACAAACGGTATGAAAACTAATTTAGGAAAGCTTACCGAAGTAGGTATGAAACCCATTATTTTAATTGTGGCTGAAACACTTTGGATTGCATTATTAATACTTGGATTTGTAATTTGGAGCTAATGAATTAGGTTATTTAAGGTATATATCAAAAAATTTCAGTAGGTGGTTAGGTCATGTTTTAACCACCTAAAGCTGGTGTTTTACCTACTCTAGAAGCACATGCCAAAATAAACATAAATATTTGATTAATATAAATTTACTTTCAATTTAAAAGCAAAAAAGATCACCTCAATCATAGCCAGTTAGTTAAAAAACAAACAAACAAATAAAGCACTTACTCTAAAATAAATTTACAATAGGGCTTGGTATATAGCTCAATTTGCTGTTATCCTGCTTGGCATCGGGTTGACAGAAAACCCTATTTATTTGTAAGTACCACGTTGTTTTAGTAATAATCCTTCGCGTTATCCTCAGTTAAATGTATGTTTTCTTCCTGTTAAATTGCCTAATTTAAGGCGCACTTTTATTAATTCTTAGGATACTATTATGTCTAATACTACAACTGGTACAGTTAAATTTTTCAACGAAGCAAAAGGTTTTGGTTTCATCGAGCAAGAATCTGGTCCTGATGTTTTCGCACATTTCAGCGCAATCTCTGGCGACGGTTTCAAAACTCTAGCTGAAGGCCAACGTGTACAGTTTACTGTTACTCAAGGTCAAAAAGGTCCACAAGCTGAAAACATCGTTAGCATCTAATTGCTTTCGTTAAAATGGGTTAGCAATAACCCATTTTGAATACTAGTTTGAAAGAAGTTTTGTTTTATTTGTTAGTACCCCGTTGTTTTAGTAATAATCCTACGCGATATCCTCAAGTTAACTATTTTTTCCAGCTCAATCGCCTCTTTTCAGGCACACTTATATTAATTTTTTAGGATACATATTATGTCTACTACAACTACTGGTTCAGTAAAATGGTTTAACGAAGCAAAAGGTTTTGGTTTTATCGAGCAAGAATCTGGCGCAGACGTGTTCGCACATTTTAGCGCAATCTCTGGCGACGGTTTTAAAACTTTAGCTGAAGGCCAACG
>NZ_AUTP01000116.1:0-704 GCF_000498075.1 Pseudoalteromonas sp. TAB23 | reverse complement strand
CGTTGGCCTTCAGCTAAAGTTTTAAAACCGTCGCCAGAGATTGCGCTAAAATGTGCGAACACGTCTGCGCCAGATTCTTGCTCGATAAAACCAAAACCTTTTGCTTCGTTAAACCATTTTACTGAACCAGTAGTTGTAGTAGACATAATATGTATCCTAAAAAATTAATATAAGTGTGCCTGAAAAGAGGCGATTGAGCTGGAAAAAATAGTTAACTTGAGGATATCGCGTAGGATTATTACTAAAACAACGGGGTACTAACAAATAAAACAAAACTTCTTTCAAACTAGTATTCAAAATGGGTTATCTCTAACCCACTAAATTGTTTAGCAATTAGATGCTAACAATGTTCTCGGCTTGTGGGCCTTTTTGACCTTGAGTAACAGTAAACTGTACACGTTGGCCTTCAGCTAAAGTTTTAAAACCGTCGCCAGAGATTGCGCTAAAATGTGCGAACACGTCTGCGCCAGATTCTTGCTCGATAAAACCAAAACCTTTTGCTTCGTTAAACCATTTTACTGAACCAGTAGTTGTAGTAGACATAATATGTATCCTAAAAAATTAATATAAGTGTGCCTGAAAAGAGGCGATTGAGCTGGAAAAAATAGTTAACTTGAGGATATCGCGTAGGATTATTACTAAAACAACGGGGTACTAACAAATAAAACAAAACTTCTTTCAAACTAGTATTCAAAATGGGTTAT
>NZ_AUTP01000115.1:0-6231 GCF_000498075.1 Pseudoalteromonas sp. TAB23 | reverse complement strand
TGACGTGGTCAACTAAATTCAGTCACCCTAGTTAAGAAACCATATCTAATGTTTCGGTTCGTTCTTCAAAGTCATTTGGGCTTTGATAATTTAAGTACGAATGTAAGCGACGACTGTTGTACCACATGCAGATGTAATTCATTACATCCTGTTGAGCTTCATAACGCGTTGGGTAATTTTTCCAATGCACGCGCTCTTGCTTCAAACTACCGAAGAAGCTTTCTGCAACAGCATTATCCCAGCAACAACCTTTCTTACTCATGCTACCAATGAAGTCGTTTGACTTGAGCAATCTACGATATTGATGGCTTGCATATTGAACCCCTTGATCTGAATGGATAATCAACCCTGCTTTGGGTTGGCGTTGCCACATCGCCATAGTCAGTGCGTCACAGACAAGCTGCGCTTTCATTCGTGAGCCCATGCTCCAACCAACGACTTTACGCGAATATAAATCAATCACTACCGCCAGATATAACCAACCTTCTGCAGTCCAAACATAAGTGATATCTTGTACCCAAGCTTGATCAGCGGCTTCAACGTTGAAGTTTTGCTCAAGTACATTGGGATAAATAGGCTTGTTATGGTCACTATTCGTTGTTACTTTGTATTTCTTTTTATAACGCACCCAGACATTTGCCTCTTTCATTAACTGTGCTGTTTTGTGACGGCTCACCGGAAAACCGAGTGCATTTAAGACTTTCTGAATACGCCTTTCACCGTAAGTATTATCACTGAAGTGCGCTATGTCCTTGACCCAATCAATCATTTCTTGATGTGTTGGATCCTCTGATTTAGTTGAATATCGCTTTTGATAACTATAGTAATTGTTACTTTTTACACCCAGTATTCGGCACATTACCGCCACAGGCCAGGTCTTCTTGTATTGGGTTATGAACGAGTATTTCACTTCGTTTCTTTGGCAAAGAAGACCGTCGCTTTTTTTAATATTTCACGCTCCATTTCTAGGCGTTTCACTTGCGCTTTTAGCTCTCTGATCTCTTCTTGCTCAGGGGTCAAATTACCATTCCCTCTAAAAGCCTGCCCATCATCATTTTCAGCTTCTTTTATCCACCGACCAAGCATGTTGGGATTTACCCCTAAATTTCTAGAGGCTTCTGCTTGAGAGTAGTTTTGCTCAACAACTAATGCGATGGCATCAAGTTTAAATTCTTTGGAATACTTTTTACGTTTTGTCATTATCGATCTCCAGTTAAGTTGATTATCTCTTAACTGGGGTAGTCGAATCCATTAAACCACGTCAAACCGTCTGTGGCTGTTTCTTGTGGGGCTGTGCGGTCTTGCTTTTGATAGCGAGTTACATGAATATGCGCACTGAGTTTATCTGTTTGATAGCTTAGCTCGCTGCCAAAACGAAGCGGTGGTGTACGGGGTAAATCGCCGCCGTCTTTAAGGCGTGCACGAACGTAGTCAGAGAATACATCTAGCTTAAACTCGTTAGTTAGTTGCCATGCAACTTGCGCTTCAAAGCCGTGTAAAACTACATCATCTGTTTTAAATAAATAAACGGGTAGCTCTGATGAATGGTCGTGCTCGTCAACGCCTTCTTCTCCATCGCCATGGTCGTGTCCACTTTCGACGAATAAACCGGTGTCTATTTGGTAATAATAGTTATCTACTTGGTTGTAAAAGGCATTTAAAATAAAGCCAACATCGCCTTGAGTTTTACGTAGGGTTAAATCGATATTATTGGCTGTTTCCAGATCAATTGCTTGTTCAGATAAACCCAAATGGCCATCTTCATCTAAATCAAATAGTGCGCCTACTTCGTAAGTGCCAGTACCAATATGCGGCCCAAACGATAACAACTCAGAGGCAGAAGGTGCGCGTTCAGAGCGCGATATCGACAGCCCTAAGTTATAGTTAGATGTAAAATCCCATACTACCCCTGCCGATAAACTGACTGGCGTAAATTCATGCTCTACATCAAATACGCGAGTGGTTTCTGCGCTTTCTTCGTGGTCATGATCATGCTCGTCGGCTTCTTCTGCTTCATCGTGTGCGTGAGCGTCAATATTTGGCAGTAATACGTCGCCTGCTTCAATTGTTACACGCTCTATGCGTCCACCTAACTGCACTAAAAAATCCCCAAAGTGCCTTTCTTCCATTAACGCTACAGCAAAGCTTTCGGTCTCTGATGGAGGAGTAAAGGCCTCTTCACCTTGTGCTTCAACATCGCTTTGCTTGTAATGAAAGCTAATACCGCCATTCCATTCGTTAAATTGGTTATGCAGTAGGTCTATGCGTAATTCGTTGGTTTCGTTTTTAAAGGTAGTGCCAACAGCGCCGCTCTCAATTTCAGCGTGTTCGTAGTCGGCATGGCCAGCGCGGAGATTTATTTTGTTTAGCCATTTATTATCTAGGTTGTACTCACCTAATAATTGCACTTTAGTTTGCTCTAAATCAGCAAATACGCTTTCTTCGTCGTTGTGTTCTTCCTCTTCTTCCTCGCCGTGCGTATGACCAGGAATACCGTATTGACGATTAAATTGCTCTACTGCTAAGCCAATAAAGCCGTTATCCATTAAATAGCTAGCGCCAACAGTAAAACCGTCAGACTCTTCATTACTGTTTTCAACTTTGTAATCGCCACGATGGCCTTCACCGTCGCTATCTATATCGNAGCTACAGGTACCCCGTAGTCATCGGCCTCACGCCAAAATGCATCGGCATAAAAAGCCATAGAGTCTGTACCTGTGGTGGCATTAAACGAGGCCACTTTTTGGTTATCTACCGAGTTATGTTCTAGGTTCCATTCACCACGCGTGGTGCTGTCGGTGGGTACGCGGTTATCTACTACATTAACCACACCACCAATTGCGCCACTGCCATAAAACAGCGTTGCAGGGCCGCGTAATACTTCAATTTGTTGTGCGGTAGACGCCTCCGATGCAACAGAGTGATCGGGGCCAACGCGCGAAACATCACTAACATCAAGGCCATTTTGAGTAATAAGTACGCGAGGGCCGCTTAAACCACGAATAATAGGTGTGCTGGCTACTTTACCGTGAAAGTTTGTATTAACGCCTGGGAGTTTTTCAAGGCTGTCGCCAAGGGTTGCAGCTTGTTGTCGTCTTAGTTGTTCGCCAGATAAAACACTAACAGGCGATGCAGATTCCATTGCCGACATATGAATAGGGGTCGCTTCAATATCAATAACTTCAATAGGCGAGCGCTTTAAATTAAAAGTAACCGATTGGTTTTCATCATTAGTTATTGTTATATCGCGATGAAGATGCGCATAACCAGGGGCTACAACGTGAAGCTCTTTTAAGCCATTTTTTAGTTCTGTTATAACAAATTTACCGTTTTCATCGGTGGTTACTTTAAGATCTGAGCCTTCAACTTCTACCGTTGCATTGGTAACTACTTTACCTTTGTTGTTTAAAACAACGCCTTCTATTGTGGATGCAAGCACACTAGCCGGCAATAAAGCTGCTATGAGAACAGCTAATTGTGATCTACGTTTCATTTGACTACCTTGTTAGATGTTATATTATATCAATTATGCGAGTAATGTTATAATATATCAACAGTAATTAACTGATGTTATTAAAATGTCTCCTTAAAAGTAACGTTTTTGAGTGGAGACACTGATTTAGTAGAGGAAATAATGAAGTCGAGTCAAAGTGTTATGGATCGTATGGCAATTGGGTTATCGGTAATGTGCACAGTGCATTGTTTTGCAACCCCGGTTATTTTAGCGTTATTGCCAAGCTTTGCTGTACTGCAAATAGATAGTGAGCAATTTCATTTATGGATTCTTGCGGCGGTAATGCCAACCAGTTTGTTGGCATTGAGTTTAGGCTGTAAAAAACATAAACGTACACGTTATATGGTGTCTGGTGTAACAGGCTTAGCTTTTATGATATTTGCTGTATTGCTAGGCCATGAAGTGGTCGAAAAAGCGCTAACCTTAATAGGCTCAGCGTTTATTGCTGTAGCCCATTGGTTTAATTACCAACAATGCCTTAAACAAAATGATGAAAATTGCCCATGTTCAGGCGGTGAGCCAGATCAAGTGATTTAATGCTATAAGTGCTGGTGGTTTAAACGAAAGCTACACTGGCACTTTATTTTTTATTTAAACTTTGTTTTTTTAGATAGCTTAAATATTCGCTAAAAGTACTTTAAAGTAGGTACTTAATTTATTTTTAGCTTAGGTTAACTAATACAGTGCCTCTTATTTTAAAATCTCTTTTGCTTTTAAGCGCCTTAATATGTTTTAAATTAAGCGCAAATACCCCTTATTCAATACCCCGAAGTAACGTGGTTGAGCTCATTGAGCCCGTTAGCGAGCGGGCGTATCCTGTGTATATTCAGCTTCCTAAATCATACCAAAAGCAGCCTAATAAAACGTATCCAGTTATTTATGTAACCGATGCACCGTATACCTTTCCCATCGTTGCTGGGGCTACACGATTCCCTATGAATAGTGGCAAAATGCAACAGGCTATTATTGTAGCAATTGGCTATGAAAAAGGGTCCGCTGGCTCTAACAGCCGAATTAGAGATTACACGCCTACCTTTGCAAAAGATTGGAAAAAGCAAACAGGTAATGCCAAAGGGCATATTCAGTTTTTACAAAGTACAGTTTTTCCTTTTATTGAAAAAAACTATCGGGCCAGTAACTTACAAAGAACCTACATGGGGCATTCGTTAGGCGGTTTATTTGGCGCGACTATTTTATTAACGACACCCGATTTATTTAGCAATTATATTATTGGCAGCCCATCGGTTTGGTTTGATAACAATGCACTATTAGCGTTAAAAGTGAATAAGCCAAAATTGCCTATAAGGGTATATATATCAGTTGGATCTATGGAAACGCCAGCTTTCGGCGAAGGGCAAAATATGGTTGAAGGTGCTAAGCAGCTAACGCAAAAAATTAATGCGCTTAAAAGTGACAATATAGAATTAAAAAGTGTTGTTATTGACGGCGCTAATCATGCAACCGCATTTCCAACAACAGCAATCCAAGGCTTAGATTGGGTGCTAGGGCCTGTTGACCTTTCAGGATTAAAATTTGTTCAATCTAGGGGCGATTTAATCGCGACGTGAGGTTTGTAACCTAGTGGGCTAAGTAAAAACCGAGCAACAAAGAGTAAATTGCCCCTAGGCAGAACCCAAGGGCAGCGCATGTTTGGCATTTATGCTGCGTTATCGCCTATTTATGGGGAATAACCACACTACATAGGCTCTGCCTTGCCTAAATACCAAACATACTGCTGCAAATTTAACCTCGAAAGATAAACAGGCCCTAGGTAAAGCGAAAATTAATATAATTAAATGATTTTTAACAAGCACAAAAAAAGCGACTACCCAATATGGTGTCGCTTTTTTAGTAAGTAGTATTAGCTTACTTATAAAAGGCTTCAACAGTGCCTTTTCTTGTAAGTAAAAGTGGTTGTCCGCGACGATCAAGGCCTTTTGGAGATGCAAATTTTATCCAACCTTCGCTGATGCAGTATTCTTCAACATCAAAACGCTCTTTGCCGTTGAACGTGATACCAATATCGTGTTCAAAAACTTCTTCCACATGATGTGGGCTACGTGGATTAATAGAAAGGCGATCTGGTAAAGCAGGTTTTGCGGTAGTGTCGTTCATAGTCATATTCTATATTGAATGAAGTATGCGCTATTGTAGGCAATACAAAGCTTTCGCTCAAGAGAGATAGTAGTAAATGTGTTTAAAAATGTACTAATTAATGAGTTGTGTATACAAATGAGATTGCGCTTGGAAAATATTTACAGAGGAGGTTTTGAAGATATTCGACTAAATAATTATAAAGGTAAATATATTAATGGGTTATCTCTAACCCACTAAATTGTTTAGCAATTAGATGCTAACAATGTTCTCGGCTTGTGGACCTTTTTGACCTTGAGTAACAGTAAACTGTACTCGTTGGCCTTCAGCTAAAGTTTTAAAACCGTCGCCAGAGATTGCGCTAAAATGTGCGAACACGTCTGCGCCAGATTCTTGCTCGATAAAACCAAAACCTTTTGCTTCGTTAAACCATTTTACTGAACCAGTAGTTGTAGTAGACATAATATGTATCCTAAAAAATTAATATAAGTGTGCCTGAAAAGAGGCGATTGAGCTGGAAAAAATAGTTAACTTGAGGATATCGCGTAGGATTATTACTAAAACAACGGGGTACTAACAAATAAAACAAAACTTCTTTCAAACTAGTATTCAAAATGGGTTAT
>NZ_AUTP01000114.1:0-3914 GCF_000498075.1 Pseudoalteromonas sp. TAB23 | reverse complement strand
GGGGTTCTAGGGATTTTCCCCTCTAAAGTAACATAAATCGCCACAACCCTCGCAGTTAATGGCTTGTGGAGCTGGGTTACCTTTCATTTTAGACTTCATTTTCAACAATAGGCCTAGTTATTTCCTGTAAATCAGGTAGTTTGCGGTTACTAGCGAACTGATAAGTGCCGCTCAGATTAATGTTCTGCCATGCAACGGGTGATACTTGTCGAGTTATTGCTGCTTTTTCCTCGTCACCAACTTCTTCAAAGTGCAGTAATAGATGACTTAGGATCATCGAGTTAAAGTAGATAATAGCATTTGCCGTCAAACGGGCACACTCGTTCCAGACGACTATTTCTGATTCGTTTTTTCCACGGAACTGGTCACGATTGACCGATGCAATAGCTCGCCTGAGGAAATGCCAGGCTTCGCCTCGGTTCAGTGCTCGTTGAACATATTGGCGCAGACTTGCATCATCAATATAATCAAGTAAATATTGGGCTTTGATGAGCCTATTATATTCCGTTAATGCTTGTAATATAGGGTGTCTAGATGGATAACCAGATAATTTGCGTACTAGCAATGCCTGTGTTGTGCGTTTTTCTTGAAGGGATAACACAATACGCTGAATATCCTGCCAGCCTTCTTCAATCACATTCATTTTTATCGGCTTTTTCAGCGCCAGATGCGTGTTTCCGTCGTCGCTTTCAGTTACGTTAAATAGGTCATTGATCACACTGGTGAACTGAGCATACCTAGGCGCAAAACTATAACCGCATAAATCCAATAAGGCATAATTAACATGATTAACACCATGGGTGTCGGTTGAGAGGACATCTGGCTTAAGATCACTAGTATTAGATTGTAGTAAGTCGTAAATATAATGGGACTCATGCTCATTAGATCCTATGATACGGGCATTTAACGCACTATGATTGGCAACTAACGTCATGGCCGTAATACCTTTGTTGGTGCCGAAGTATTTCGAGGAGTAGCGAGTTTTAAAAGTCTCAAGGTGAGTTTCAAATTTTTGCCCATCGGTACTGGCGTGCAGGACGTCTTCTTGGATGTGATAGTGGCGGAAAATAGGGAGTGCCGCTACTGCGTTATTGATGATATCACTAGCCTCTTGCAAGGTTTCAGGCCTAATATAATTAGCTTGTATAGTGCTTAGATGCTCATAACTGCGATCAGATATTTGTGCCATCCCATATACGCCGCGATGTGTCGCATTCGCAATTAGAATAGCCAATAAATCATCCTGATTGGCGCCTACTTGTTTTTGTATTGGCAGCACGTGTGCGAAGCATTGCATAAAGTTGGTTTCTTGTTCAACATAACGCAACACATCAGCAATACTGACGGGGATCATTTGTTTAAAGAAAGGGTTGTTGACAAGTGATTGGGAGCCTTTAACTGGCAGTCGCCATCGTGTGCCACTTCGGCTCTTCATGATCACATTGCGGTTATCACCATTATCAATGTGACGAGCAACATCTTCTAGGGATGTTGTTAAGCGTATTTGTTTTACTTGCAGTAGCTTCTGAATCGGCTGCTTTAGCTTTTCCAATGTTGATGATGCCAATAGATCAGGCTGTATTGACGATGCAATTAAGTCGTCTTCTAGCGCACGATATTTAGTGACGTTTGATAAGTAAATTCGACCATTAAGCCGAGAAGCCAGTTGACGGTAAAGCAACCATTCGTATCGCTGTGGATGAACAACATCCTTGTTAATTAACCATGGACGATGTTTTTGTTGGATAAGTGTACTATCCATTGTTTGCAATGTATTACCTGCTAATAGTTCTGTTTTTGTGGTTTTGAGCTGGGTCACTAATGCTTCTGAGCCTTTACCTGCTTGGCATTCAAGACATAGAAACACGGGCCTTAATAACTGCTCAATTAACCCGTTTTGATCATCATAATATTGCCATTGATATTCTTCTACCGTGCGTTTTTGCTTTTTTAAGTACAGGCATAGCGTTTCTATATCTTGGTTATTCATTACACTTAATGCTTGTTGCCTAACCGTTGCAAATGGTTGATTATCGTCGATACTGTCATCAACAAACAGATGCAGTAATTCTGCGGCTTTGGTGACATTGTCTGCAGCTGACCTCCATGAGTCAAACACTGCCTGTTGGGCAAACGCATGCGCAGCTTCTTGTTGTTTACGGATATGATGAATAAACCCATCAGCCAATCGCTCTAGGCTTTGCCGTATGCGTTGAGTCAGAAAACACAGCAACCATAGGTGTTGCTGTGGACGCTTAAAGCGTTTTAGTTTACTGCCATAATAATCCACCATTTCACCGAAGTGTTGTTGGTTTTTAGACGATAAGGCTAAGCCCTTAACAGCATTATCAATCTGTCTTGTATAAGGCTGTAACTGATGATACACCGTCAGTTCTTTTTTTAGCTCTGTCACCATAACGCTTTTTGCACCGGCTCGAAGCTGGCTTAAGGAGAGCCCATCTTTGTCATCGATAATAGTATTTAGAAATCCGTGTAGTTCAGATGAAACATGAATACGAAGCTTATTATTTAACGCCTTCTTGACCTGTTGGATAACACGACTGATAAGCTTTTGTAAGACAGTATATTTAGGGATGGCAATTCTATGCGTTGCTAGATATTCAGCGGCTGCATCGAATAGATAACGAGGCTCAAGCCAAGCTTTGCCGACCATAACAAGATGTTCGTACAGCGGCGCAAAGTGCAGACTTTCGTCCCATTTCTGATAGTTTAATAACCTCAGTATTCTTTGATATATACGGTCACGCTGCATCTTATTAATGCTGAAAGGCCTGATCCCTTTGCCTCCTTGAACTTGCGTTGAAATAAACTGCATATCGTCAAAGATGAGGTTAAAGCTAGGTGAAAGAATCACAGGCTTAGACTTAAAATACCCTAATAACGCAATGAAATAGCATCGGTGGTTCCTTAGGCGAATACTTTTCAACTCTGTTAACTCGATCTCGTTTGGCGTAAAATACAATCGTTGTTGTTCAAGTGATAATAGCGGCGGAGAATATAGATCAAGCTGCTCAGCTTTGGTAAGAATTGATAGTTCGTTTTTTATAGCCATAGGAATTAAATTAAGTTTAAGGGGTTGTTAACCTCATAATTTGCCATACTTTGGAGAAGTAACCCACCTTTGTATGCCTTTAAATATGGTGAGTATGGCGATTTATGTTACTTTAGAGGGGAAAATCCCTAGAACCCCATCAAGAGCAACAACTTTAGCTTGCTTTAAAAGCTGTAAACCTTCGCCTTTTCTAAATAATACCCCCACTTCAGCACCACGCCCCGTTGCGATCATTATCGATGTAGGGGTGGCTAGTCCCATAGCACAGGGACAGGCAATAATTAATACCGCGACGGCATTTATTAGCGCGAAAGTTAGTACTGGCTCAGGGCCAAAAATAGACCATATTGCAAAGGTAAGCGTAGCCATAGCCATAACCAGTGGTACAAACCACAGGGTTACACGATCAACCAGAGCCTGAATAGGTAACTTGGAGCCTTGTGCTTGTTCGACCATACGGATGATTTGTGCCAGTACTGTCTTATCTCCCACGGCTGTGGTTTCAATGGTAAGTGCCCCCGTTTGATTGATGGTGCCACCAACAACGTTAGATCCGATATTTTTTGCCACGGGTACGGGTTCACCAGTGATCATAGCTTCGTCGATATAACTTGTGCCTTCTACTATGTTGCCGTCTACTGGAATATTTTCCCCAGGGCGAACCTCTACAATATCGCCAGATATCAATGAAGTAATCGGTAGGTCTATCAAACTACCTTGACGATAAACACGGGCCGTTTTTGCCTGCATAGTAACTAGTCGTTGAATCGCGAGTGAAGTGCGACCCTTTGCTTTATTTTCGAGATATCGGCCGAGCAAAATTAACGTTACGATGACAGCC
>NZ_AUTP01000113.1:0-7422 GCF_000498075.1 Pseudoalteromonas sp. TAB23 | reverse complement strand
TTAATGCCAGTCAGTTAACAGCTGACTGGCTTTTTTTATTGGGGTATTTACTGGGTTTTGGTTTCACACACCTCGGATACGCCCGCTCCCGTTTTATCGGCAATATGTGATGTTCAACTTGAGCTTGTAATTGCTCTATTGATTTAGGTATCCGTCCTGCATTTTCTATAAACATTGTATGAATAAGGTTAATAATACTAATAGCACACGTCGTAAAACTCAGGTGTTTTGCATATATTCCAGATTTTTTCTGCGCCATTTTCACCATCTGGTATCGGAGCAAGTTATAGCTCAACATTACGCCCCATAATTCTTGCGCTATCATCTCAGGTTTCTTGCTGCGTAGCGTAAAGTGACTATTCAGTAAGGTTTGTTTCATTTCTCGATAACCAAGTTCAATTTCCCACCGATCACTATAGAGGTCAACAATTTCAGCCTTAGGGAAACGCATTGGGTCTGTTAATGAAGTGAGTATATTCACCTCTTTCCCCTTAACCGTTTTTGTGACTAGCCTAACTTCAATGCTCTCTGGTAAATCGTCGAACTTTTTTCTCGCTTGTGCTGTTGCTTTTAGCTTGATGAGTTTGTCTTGACGACCTAGAGAGCGAACAATTTCATATTGCGTGCCTTTTCTCATCGGTTGAAGCCAATGCCTATTTACCCCAGCATGATGCCAACGATTGAGTAAGCCTAGAGAATAGAAGCCTCTATCAAATAACGTCAGTGAGTTATCGGGTGTTGCCTCGATTAAGTCTTCAGCCAACACCATTTCACTTGTACGACAACTATCAAAGGCGCTCCCCATTAATAAATGACTAGTTAACTCCATCAAACACACCATGCGAACCTGAGGGAAGGCCGTGTCACCATACTGATTTTTCCACATGGAGAATGCATGTTGATTTTCAGCAGTATCCGGTGTGCGCCAAATGACACCATCAACACCCAGTAGTGATAGCCCGCACCATGTGGGATGGTTCGCATCAGCATTCCACATTTGCTGACTTTGCTCAAAAACCTGTTTAACGGCATCAGCCCCAAGCCGCTGCCTAGCCTGTACAACCGCGCTGGGCGCAACGAGTTCTTTTTTACCTGGTAAAGCGAGCCCTAATTTACTGACAATACTCCACAGTGGGTCTTCACGATAAAACGACATACAAATGACTGTCCAAACGGCCATCTCAACAGGAAGCCTTCTTTTCCTTATCGTCGCGACACCTGCGGTTTCTGCGCATTGTTTGATAAACTCAGGGCATAAAAAATCACTCAGTTGACCTAAGCCTTCTGAATTGGGTGCGTAGCTATTGGCTAGAGAAAGTGCGGTAGTGAGTTGCAAAATAAAAGGCTCCTGAATAAATTCAGAAGCCTTTATAAACTAACCAGAAGATCGGTCAATGGATCGTTAAATATTTCTTAACTGATCGGCATTAAGCCACCTGGCTTGCTTTTTTTTAACTAAAATTAGTTAATATTTATAAGGATGATTTATCCCACTTTGTATTTACTTTTAAATACTGTTACTGCGGCAATGTCTTGCGACACTGCCACCAGCAATTATTATCGAGATAGTATTAAACCAATACCGTTACTTCTTAACCTTACCCTTAAGAACATAAATTTCACCATCGAAACTGCCTTGAATCGTCAGTCCTTGGCTTGCCAACTCTTGTAAATATTCGATATGGTCATTAGTGATATGCTGGCCTGGGACTAAAAGCGGAATCCCCGGTGGATATGGAGTAACTAAACCTGCACAAATGCGGTTGTTACTTTTGCTAATAGGCACAGATTCGCGGTCACCATAAAAAGCATCGCTTGGAATACACGCCAAATCTATAGCTGGTAAATTTTCAGGTAAGCGAGCTCTACGCGTCGATTTCGATAGTTTTACTTTACCGCTATCTAGCTTTTTCAATGCATTGTACAAACGAATTATTTTTGAGCGTGTGCCGCCAAGCGTCAGTAAAACCAAAATGGTGCTGTGTGTGTATTTTTCTATCTCTAGCCCAATTTCATCCAGTAGATATTTATGAATATCTTTTAATGAGTAAGGTAGCTCACTAATATCAATAAGGATTTTTAATGGGTCGTGACCCATGTTATCACCACTAAAATGCGGGAATATTTCCATAAAGTCTTGCTTAGCTAATACTTTAATTTGCTTAAGCGAGGCCATCTGTTGTTTAAACTCCTCAACATGATTTAGCAGCGCATTAAGTAGCTTATAGCCTTCCATCTCTAATTGCTTTTGGCACACGTCAAGCGATGCAATAAGCTGATATTTTGGCGATGTGCTGGCGTAGATGCTATAAATCTCTCGAAAGAAATCAGCATCAAAATCGGGATCGTTAATATGAATATAAGACGCCTGAGAAAACGCCGATACTACTTTATGCGCCGAATGCGTAATGTAATCGGCCCCAGCATGTATCGCAGAATAATGACGAAAACTAGGATGAAACAAAGAGTATGCAAACCAGGCTTCATCTATAAACACCTTAATACCATATTGATGAGCATAATCTACGACTTGTTTTAGGTCGCTAAGTAGGCCATCGTAAGTACAACCGGTAAGCACTAGTAATTTAGCATCAGTATTGTTTTCAATTGCTAATTTGATGTCGGCCAACGATGGTGGCGCGAAAATGCCATATTTTGGATTTAAGATACTCGCCAAATAAATGGGGTAACTAGCTGATTGCAAGATGCCATAGTGTACTGACTTATGGCAATTACGGTCGACAATTACTTTATCGCCCTTGCGCAGGAGCGTCTGCAAAATGATTTTATTTGAGGTAGACGAACCATTTGTAACAAAGTAGGTGTGCTTAACTTCAAACGTCGCCGCTGCTGATTCTTGGGCGCGACCAATAGTATTAGTGCTGTCTGATAATGAACCTAGCGAATCTACCGAAACCGACAGGTCGCCAACAAATACATTGCGGCCGTAAAACTGATAAAAATCTTTAATGTAAGGTGAGTTTCTAAAGCTAGAACCCCCACTATGACCCGGTGTATGCCAAGAGTCGTTTGCTTCACCAACGTAACGACGATACGCCGTCCAAAATGGCGTTTCAGAGCGGTCGTCAAAATCGTTGATCATATAACCTAAAATAGCTTCTGGGTCAGAAATCACTTCATCTTTAAAAAAGAATGATTCGATTTCTTCTGATTCGTTTACGATCTCCAGCCCTTTAGTGTCGTCGCCGATAACATAAACCGGTAACTCAAGACGAATTGCCTTTAAATCCTCGATAAAGCGGCTATACATCCGCTCACCCACTTTGTTGTGCATATCCCAACTGAGAACCACGGCTTGAATATCACCATCTTCCTCTACACATTCCAGCGCGTGTTTAAGCTCGAGGCATTCAATAATATCGATATGAATATCGTCTCGCTCAAAGTTAGGAATGGTCTTTGACAGATTAGTTGAAAGCCCTTGTAAGGTGGCTGGGTCTTGTTCAATTATCAAGATACGAAGTAGAGGTAGCATAGAGGGTTTCGCAATATAATTTTATAATGCTCACTAGCATAACCAAAGGAGTGAGCGTTGTGAAATTAATACTTTGATAATGTTCTAATAATTGTTCTATTTCACTAACATGCCCTCACGTATAAAAATGTTTTATCTAGATGGATTGATAGGTGCGGTTTTATGTCGCACTTTTGGGGTTTTGGGGTTTGTGCTTTATTGCGCGAGGTAAACTCGCGACTACAGGGTTGGCGTTGTATTTGTAGGCGTGGCTTTCTACCGCGCTTTTTGGATTTTGGGGCTTGTGCTTTATTGCGCGAGGTAAACTCGCGACTACAGGGTTGGCGTTGTATTTGTAGGCGTGGCTTTCTACCGCGCTTTTGGGATTTTGGGCTTGTGCTTTATTGCGCGAGGTAAACTCGCGACTACAGGGTTGGCGTTGTATTTGTAGGCGCGGCTTTATGCCGCGCTTTTGTGGTTTATGCTTTATTGCGCGAGGTAAACTCGCATCTACAGGGGGGTATTATATTTGTAGGCGTGGCTTTCTGCCGCGCTTTTGGGATTTTGAGGCTTGTGCTTCATTGCGCGAGGTAAACTCGCGACTACTTACCGCGCTTTTGGGGCTATTCCGTTTTTTCTTTAAACTCACACAGGTCTTCAATAATACAGCTGCCACACTTTGGTTTACGCGCTACGCAGGTGTAACGTCCGTGAAGAATCAACCAGTGATGCACGTCTACTTTAAATTCTTTTGGTACAACCTTTTCAAGCTTTTGTTCAACAGCAACTACGTCTTTACCCATGGCAAGCTTAGTACGGTTAGATACACGAAATATATGTGTATCCACGGCTATTACAGGCCAGCCAAAGGCTGTGTTGAGTACAACATTAGCGGTTTTACGGCCAACGCCTGGTAGGGCTTCTAGGGCTTCACGATTTTCTGGCACGATGCTGTTATGTTCATTCACCAAAATTTGGCACATTTTGTACACGTTGGCAGCTTTAGAATTAAATAAGCCGATGGTTTTTATATAATCACGCAGTGTATCGTGACCTATATCTAAAATGGCTTGTGGCGTATTAGCAACAGGGAACAACTTTCGAGTGGCTTTGTTAACGCCTACATCGGTTGCTTGCGCTGAGAGTGTTACTGCTACTAGTAACTCAAACGGGCTTGAATATTCAAGCTCAGTAACTGGGTGCGGATTATCGTCGCGCAGGCGCGACAGTATTTGGTGACGTTTTTCTTTATTCATGCAACTTAAAACGTATTAGTGCTAATTGTTGCTCTAATACGTTTTCCCCTTAAGTTAAGCTAGTAACACGTGCTCGAGGGCCTTTTTCAGCCTCTGGCGGTGCAACTTGTTTTGATTTTATTTGTGCGTCGATTACGTTTTTAGCGGCAATAAGTAGCCCAAGTCCTAAAAAGGCACCCGGTGGTAAAATTGCGAGTAAAAATTGGTTATCAAAGTTAAATACTTCTATGCGCAAGCTCTGTGCCCATGGGCCAAGTAATAAGTCGGCACCGTCAAACAGCGTACCTTGGCCGATTAGTTCGCGCATAGTACCTAATACTAACAGTACAGCCATAAAGCCTAAGCCCATCATTAAGCCGTCAAATGCTGATAAATGAACAGGGTTTTTAGAGGCGTATGCTTCAGCGCGGCCAATAATGGCGCAGTTAGTTACAATCAACGGAATAAAAATTCCTAATGATTGATATAAACCAAAGGTGTAAGCGTTCATAAGTAATTGAACTATTGTTACAAAGCCCGCGATGATCATTACAAATACAGGTATACGAATATCTTTTGGCACCCAGTTACGCACAATTGATACGGTAACATTGGAGCCTATTAGTACGAGTAAAGTTGCTAAGCCTAAACCTAAGGCATTTGTTACAGTTGAGGTAACGGCAAGCAGTGGACATAAACCTAAAAGCTGTACAAGGGCAGGGTTATTTACCCATACACCTTCTTTGTATAATGTTTTTAACTCACTCATTTAGCTACCTCCATACATTCGGCATTAGGTGCTGCAAAAATATCATCAAAATTAGTTTGTGCGAACAATACGGCATTTTTAACAGAGCCCACAACAGCACGTGGCGTTATGGTCGCGCCTGTAAATTGATCAAACTGGCCGCCATCTTTTTTTACAGCCCAGCGAGCGTCTTCTTCGCCTTCAACCGTTAAGCTTTTAAATGTTGTGATCCAAAGTGATTTTTTAACTTCTACTTTGTCGCCTAAACCAGGGGTTTCTTCGTGTTTAGTGGTACGAACGCCAGCAATAGTGCCATCGCTCAACACAGCTGTTAACAGGTTTATATCGCCACTGTAGCCGTTTGGCGTAACATGCCTAATAACAACAG
Source organism: Pseudoalteromonas sp. TAB23 (assembly GCF_000498075.1). Taxonomy (NCBI): domain Bacteria; kingdom Pseudomonadati; phylum Pseudomonadota; class Gammaproteobacteria; order Alteromonadales; family Pseudoalteromonadaceae; genus Pseudoalteromonas; species Pseudoalteromonas sp. TAB23. Next base: position 1,576 of record NZ_AUTP01000113.1, on the reverse strand, counting down.
CGACTGGTTTATTGTTTTTACGAGCACGGTAAATTACCTGGTTTGCGTGTGGGCCTAGCTTTTCGTCAGTAATAATTACGCAATCTTGCGATAATTGATTGTCGTACGATTTTGGGTCGAGCACTTCTTGTAGCTGCGCAGTAAGTTGCAGTTGTTCTTGCTCTGCAATTTTATCGGCAGTAAGCGCGTTGATAGAGGCAACTAAGCCCGTTGTTGCTAACGCAAACGCAGTTAAAATAGCACCATTTTTAGCCATTGACGAAATGATCATTTTACTGCTCCATGGCCATAAGTACGTGGCTGTGTGTAGTAGTCTATTAGCGGCACTGCAATATTAATCAATAATACGCTAAATGCGATGGCATCAGGAAAACCACCAAAGGTACGAATTAAATAAATTAGTAAGCCAATTAGCGCGCCATAAATTAAGCGCCCTTTGTTAGTTGTTGCTGCAGATACCGGATCGGTTGCTATAAAAAAGGCACCCATCATAGTGGCACCACTTAATAAGTGAAATAGGGTGCCCGGCTCTGTACCAGGTGATGCGATATAACCAATAGCACTACATACAGCTAAAGTTACGATAAAACTGACAGGGATATGCCAGTTAATTATTTTTGCTTTTAATAAGTATAAACCACCCACTAAAAAGCCTAAGTTAACCCACACCCAACCAAGGCCAGCCCATTCGTTAAATAATGGCTTTTGCATGCTTTCGGTAACGGTTAAACCGTGTGCTATGTCTGTTTTAACAGTATCCAGCGGTGTTGCCATTGTTAGGCCATCAACCCCTGCACGTACTTGATCTAGGCTAAACCCAGAGGCCGTAAAATCGGTGAATATTAGCCTTAGCTGATCAGCAAAGCCTATTGGCGTATTTATTAAATCGGTGACAGGCAACCATGCGGTCATTTGCACTGGGAACGAAACTAAAAGCAGTACATAAGCCGCCATTGCTGGATTGAATAAATTAAACCCAAGGCCGCCATAAAGCTGTTTAACTATAACAATAGAAAATAAACAGCCAATAACGATTATCCACCAAGGGGCAAGTGGAGGGATACTCAATGCCAATAACACGGCAGTAAGCCACGCACTGCCATCACTTAATGCAGGCCAAACAGGGCGCTTTCGTATTAGCATTATTGCAGCTTCAAATACGCTTACAGCAACAAGCGCTAGTACCAGTTGAATAAGCACACCTGTACCAAAAAAGAAAACTTGAGCAATTAGCCCAGGAATACACGCAGCAATAACGCTAAGCATTAATCGCGTTAACGATTTATGGCTGTGATTATGCGGCGAACTGGCCATGGTTAATTTCATGACTGATTATTTCCTTCTTTTTGTAACTTTTTAGCTTTTGCTCTCGCAATTGCAGCAGCCACGGCGGCTTTTTTCTTATCGTCGGCTGATTTAGATTTATCTGCGTTAATAAGAACTGATGAGTCATCGGTGTTACTTTCTGCACTCTTAGGTGCTGCGCTATCAACTTGTAGCTCTTGGGGCTGAGTTTGTTCGGTAACATCTAGTGCTTTAGCCGCTTTTTTAGCTTTAGCACGAGCTATGGCCGCAG
>NZ_AUTP01000112.1:0-19308 GCF_000498075.1 Pseudoalteromonas sp. TAB23 | reverse complement strand
TGACGTGGTCAACTAAATTCAGTCACCCTAGTTAAGAAACCATATCTAATGTTTCGGTTCGTTCTTCAAAGTCATTTGGGCTTTGATAATTTAAGTACGAATGTAAGCGACGACTGTTGTACCACATGCAGATGTAATTCATTACATCCTGTTGAGCTTCATAACGCGTTGGGTAATTTTTCCAATGCACGCGCTCTTGCTTCAAACTACCGAAGAAGCTTTCTGCAACAGCATTATCCCAGCAACAACCTTTCTTACTCATGCTACCAATGAAGTCGTTTGACTTGAGCAATCTACGATATTGATGGCTTGCATATTGAACCCCTTGATCTGAATGGATAATCAACCCTGCTTTGGGTTGGCGTTGCCACATCGCCATAGTCAGTGCGTCACAGACAAGCTGCGCTTTCATTCGTGAGCCCATGCTCCAACCAACGACTTTACGCGAATATAAATCAATCACTACCGCCAGATATAACCAACCTTCTGCAGTCCAAACATAAGTGATATCTTGTACCCAAGCTTGATCAGCGGCTTCAACGTTGAAGTTTTGCTCAAGTACATTGGGATAAATAGGCTTGTTATGGTCACTATTCGTTGTTACTTTGTATTTCTTTTTATAACGCACCCAGACATTTGCCTCTTTCATTAACTGTGCTGTTTTGTGACGGCTCACCGGAAAACCGAGTGCATTTAAGACTTTCTGAATACGCCTTTCACCGTAAGTATTATCACTGAAGTGCGCTATGTCCTTGACCCAATCAATCATTTCTTGATGTGTTGGATCCTCTGATTTAGTTGAATATCGCTTTTGATAACTATAGTAATTGTTACTTTTTACACCCAGTATTCGGCACATTACCGCCACAGGCCAGGTCTTCTTGTATTGGGTTATGAACGAGTATTTCACTTCGTTTCTTTGGCAAAGAAGACCGTCGCTTTTTTTAATATTTCACGCTCCATTTCTAGGCGTTTCACTTGCGCTTTTAGCTCTCTGATCTCTTCTTGCTCAGGGGTCAAATTACCATTCCCTCTAAAAGCCTGCCCATCATCATTTTCAGCTTCTTTTATCCACCGACCAAGCATGTTGGGATTTACCCCTAAATTTCTAGAGGCTTCTGCTTGAGAGTAGTTTTGCTCAACAACTAATGCGATGGCATCAAGTTTAAATTCTTTGGAATACTTTTTACGTTTTGTCATTATCGATCTCCAGTTAAGTTGATTATCTCTTAACTGGGGTAGTCGAATCCATTAAACCACGTCATTATTATACTTTATGTTCTTATGTGTTTGGCGTACAACCACTTTCTTTTAATACCCGCTTAGTCGATGCTGGGTAATTTTTTAGTGCAGCCAAAGGGCGAATTTGCCGCTGAACCAAATTACCTGAGCAGTTTGGGCACACGTTATTTAACACCGTTTGAGCACAGCCAGAACAAAATGTGCATTCAAATGAACAAATAAAAGCCTCACTGGACTGTGCAGGTAGATTCTTATCACAACATTCACAATTAGGTCTTAAATCTAGCATTTAGAGCTCCTTTTTATCCACCCAATGCTGAGTAAATATCTATTACCTTTTATAACTTTTGATACCTGATGCTCACTTACATCAGGGCGGAATAGCTTAACCCGCTTTGTTTCAAATATCGGATTACTGCAAATAAACTCACCACCCAAATCTGCTTTTTTAAGCACTATATTCAATCGATAGTGTTTACCAGATTCAACTTTGTCTGTGTGTGGTGCTATTTCACTTCCTTGTGGGAATTTAAGCAAATATGTATCAAATTTAATTGGCCACGTAGCACCACAAATCAACATTTTATCGTAGCCTGATTTTTGTCGGCCTCGCTCCCAACAAAATAATTTACTCAAAAAAAACATACAATCCCTCAAAACAGCTAACAAACAGTAAGTTAACTCGTTTTTTTTATTTTTATTGATAAACAAACCATAGCCGAGTTCATATTTTGATTCAATCGTTTACTGTATTTTTACGTAAAATACAAAAAAGTGTTCGGTGTTGTTTTAATTAGTATTTTAGAAGGGAACACTGGTGTTTGAGTGACTTTATTGAGGAACTAAGGGCTTATCTTTCTTAATACATCGCATTTTGCAGTTTTTCTACATTATGAACAAGACAATACAGTTGCCGCAGCGTAAAGAAACAGCTAAACAGGACAGCCATTCTAACTTAATGAAAAAACTTAGGCTGGCGTCACTGTTAATTCATCAAAAATTGAACATGTTTTCGAGAGCCGCCTCTAAAGACATGGGCATATGACGTTTATTCATAATTCGGTTGTTAAGCTCTTCTTTAAGTGATTTAACCGTAGTGCAATACTCTAAACGTTTAGCAATTTCATCACATTCATTATTTAGCGCCGCTAAATGGTTTACAAAATTATCTTTAATTTGCGCTTTACTACGACCATTAAACTTACGCCACACAATTGTATATTGGTCATTACTTTCTTTTTGTTGGCGATGCTGTTCATTTAGCTCGATTATTTTATTTTGCAGTAACGGTATTAAGTTTGCTTTGGTTTCTTCATCAAAATCGACATCGTCGTCAAAATGGCTTATGTAAAGTTGTAATAAAGTAAAACCGTCTTTCTCTTTTCGAGCTTGTACTAACTGTTGCATTAGTTCGTGTTTTTCTGCTTTTTTTGCAAGATCAGATTCTTTATCTGGATGCAACTTAGATGCTAAACGTTTATACATTTTGTTTAGCTGCGAGCCTTTAAATAACTTTTCTAATTTTGAGTTGTTTTTTTGTTGTTTAATTTCATCGCGATCAAATCGTTCGTGTTGGTCAAAAAAGTCATCCCAATCTTCATCTTGTTCATAGTGCATATTATCTGCACTAAACGCTTCATCATCTTTCTCCTCACCAAAACCTTGCTCGTCAAGGTGCTTATAAAGCAATGAAGGATCAGCTGTTATTTCTCTCAGTTCGTCATCTGTTAATTCTAAACCGAGGAAATCTTGCTGTAACATATTACGTAATATATTTAACTCTGAAGAAGGGATTGTACTAACCTTATCTTGGTTATACTTATTTAGGTAAGATTGAAAAACTTGAGACACTTCCTCAACATTCAACTCGCCAATGAATGGATGTTCTGACAAATAATCTAAATCTTCATTTATCCAATCCACAAGTTCATTACGCTGTTCAATAGTTAAACTTTTACGTTGGATAAACTTACTAAAATGAATAATTTGTTCTGCAATCATTTGAGCTTGAAGTTGCTCATGATGCTCTACTTGTTCTTGAAATTGAGAAAACAGGGTCTGCTTTTTAATATCAAAGTTTGCGTTACGCTTAGTATGTTTTTCAATTCGCTGCCATAAACGCTCTAATTCAGAAGGCGTTTTAGTCGCCGCTTGTTGCTTTACATTTTTTAAAAATGTCATATTAAGTTCCACTAAAATTTGTATCCATTACTTTTTATGCACGTAATTTGTATGCTTTAATTATAAATTTAATTAAAGCATACATAAAGCCAAGCATTAAAAAAGTAACTAAACAATTATTTAATGCTTTAGGTCAATAAAAAGAATAAGGATAAAAAGCGCCTGAGTTCATTTAAGAACAATATGCTAAACAGTTACTTTAACTAATATTTACTCGTAACGTTCGATTAAGTAAATATTATGGTGGCTATAATTGCCTAGCAAATCAAAATATAGCCACCCGTTTTACTTTAATGCCTATTTAAAGGCTTATTTAATCGTTACCTTTGCATCACTTACCCATGTCTCAGTTATAGCTTCATCATTTTTATCAACTAAATACGCGCGTATGTTCACCGGATTGTTGTTAGCTTGTTTGTAGTCAAACGCTAATCGCCATTGGTTTGTACCAACTACCGGATAAACTCCAATAGGTTCTAGTATTTCACCATTGCTGGCTTCAACAATCGGCTTTATACCACTTTTGTTATCTAAGCCTTTAAATACTGGACCTTCAAAATCAATCACCATCTTGTTAACGCCTTCAGGAATAGGCTGGCCGGGAATTCCGCCTAAGCCTTGGCGAGTATTTACAACGCTTGCAAGCGTTTTTGATTTTGGATCGAGTGGACGCCATTCAATATCATAAGAAAAGGTAAACTCATCACCTTTGCGCGCCTCTTTTTCAGGCACCCAATAGGCAACAATATTGTCAAACGTCTCGTCTTTTGTAGGAATTTCGATTAACTGAACTGCGCCTTTGCCCCAATCGTCAGTAGGTTTTATCCACGCTGATGAACGCTTATTATAAAATACGCCATCGTCTTGGTAGTTATTAAAGTCACGGTCTCTTTGGATTAAGCCAAACCCTTTTGGGTTCTCATCAATAAAACTATTGGTCGACACCGACTGAGGATTATTTAATGGGCGCCAAACGTATTGACCCGATCCTGTGTGAATCGCCAGGCCATCGCTATCGTGAATTTCTGGGCGCCAATCTTTAGCTTCTGTTTTATCTTTTTGTGAGTACCAATACATACTGGTTAACGGGGCTACGCCTAAGCGTTCAACATCGGCGCGCATATACAAATTTGCCGTTACAGAGGTAATATGGCCTTTGGCTTCTTTGTTATCTTTGCTTAAACCAAATCGATAAGCACCAGTGATAGAAGGCCCTTCAAGCAATGCCCAAACAGACACACTTTCACCTTTTTTCTCTGCGGGGCCAATCCAAAATGCAGAAAAGCGCGGAAATTCTTCTGGTTGATTCATGCCCGTATTAATTGCAATACCTCGAGCCGACAGTCCATATTGCCCCTCTGGCCCGTCGGTACGAAAATAAGACGCGCCTAAAAAAGATATCCAATCTGGTTTCATATCTGGGCGCATTATTCTAAAGCCTGCAAATCCAAACCCTTCTGGGAGATCGTGAGCTGGGCTGTCATCAGGCATATCAAAAACATCATTACTAAAAGGTACATTTTGAACCTGATTTTTATCGTCTCTGATGTAAATACTTACTGGCTCAGGAAAATATCGCCCAGGGTAAAATAATTGTACAGGTGCCTTTTTTCCACTTGGGTATAAGGTTTCATCTTCTTTAAAGCGTATTTTCCAATGTTCGTCATACGTAATTTTATCGATTAACTCCGGCGCTGGCACCTTAGTTGGCGTATAGGGCTTTTCGGCTGAGGCTTTTGCCAGCGCTTTTAAGTCTTCGAATGAAAACTCCGTTTTATCTACTGCTTTTGTCGCGTAAGACGACATCGAAGTGCTAAAAATAATTGCGATAAATAACTTTAATTTCATAAAAAGAATGTCCAATAAATTGAGTCAAATAAAAATGGGAACGCTGCACGAACGTATGTTTAACTTAAAGTTCTGTATAGATATTACGTGACGTAATATGAACTAGCGTTTACTAAAGTATTGTTATTTGACTACAGGACCTCCCATAATTAATTTGTTTTTACGGGAATTGGTTTTAAGGGAAATTGCGCGCGTTTAATGATATCGCTGAAGTGAAAATAAACGGAGATTGCGCTGTTTATTGGACGAAGCCGTCAAGAGGTATGGATATATTTAGGTTTTAGTTGCCCACTATTCCAAGGCAAATATTTGTAGAGTGGCTGGTTTTTCTATTCGTTGTAGTTACATAGTTGATTTGGGCTAAAGCGTATTATAAGCAGTAAAAAGTGAAGGGTAAGCCTATATAGAACTCTGGTATTTAAATCGATAAGGATTACATTTAGGTGTTGAAAAACAAAGAGGCTCACCACTTTTAAAATTTGCAATTAATAGCTAAATTTGACTAGTCGTCCACCTCAGGGCGTGCTGTTACGTGTTTGTTCATCGTAGCTAAAAGATCTTCTTTACATTTATCAGGTTTCAACGACTCAGGGTTGAAAATTATGGCAAGTACTTTATCAACATATACATAGATTGAACCATTAACTTCTTCGATATGCTCTACAACATCCCAGTCATAAAAGTTATAACCATATTGGTGGATTTCTTTTATACCATCAGCGCTTATTTCAAACTCTTTAGGACCAATCATTATTCCATTTTCATTTGGTGTAAAACATTGTGCAATTTTCACTTCCATAAATTTACTGAGAGCGACGTAAATAAAAAATAAAATGGATAATGTGAAAACAGAAAAGAACAACTTATTTTCTATTCCGCCAGACTGAAACTGAAAGAAGGACATAAAACTAAAAGTTAGCACCAACCAAAGACACACATTTTTAAGCATGGGTATCCATGTATAGGATTTCAACACCTTAGATGCTGTGTGAGCGTAAAAAGCGTCATAGTCGGCTTTAGATGTTTTAATTTTAAGATTCAAAAGATTCTCCATAATCTGAGATACGTATAATTAGCCTGTAGATTAACTCGTTTTTTATTTTTTATTGATAAACAAACCATAGCTGAGTTCCTATCAACTTAAAATCAATTTACCCATGCATTTATTGACCGTAATATTCCGCTTTTTATTTTAAAGAGAATCAGGCTTAATAAAGCCAAGTTGTTTACCATTCTATAATTGATAATTTCCGTAACGGTTAGAATAAGGTCACCCTAACTGCCCTTCATCATTAGTCATTTAAAACGCCTTTAACTGTATTATTTTTTAAGACGTTTTTTAATGACCTTTTGCTCGCAATAAAGCCCGATAAAACCACCAACAGCAATTGAAGCCACAACCAAAAACCAATATAAAGGGCTGTTAGATGCCTGAATACCCGAAATATAAAGGTATAAGTTGAACGGGATAATAAAAAATAAGCTACCTAATACTTTAATTAATTCCCTAAAAAGCTCTGTATCAGACTTTGCTTTGTCGATATGAGAGTTAATAGTTTCATTTGATATCTCATTTAGCTCTGGGTATGTATTTTGTAACCAATTTAAATAATTCAATTATGCATCCTTGTATTTTTATATCTAGTGCTGCCTTAAATAGGCAAAATATATTTGTAAAAATAAGTATTGTGGCAGCAAAGCGAACTGCTTTTTGTTCTTGGTTAATTTATTGCTAACTTCATACTTAGCTTTACCTTGATTTGCACGTAAACCTGCAAAATAGGTTATCGCAGCTATAGGTAAGCAAATAAAACCGTATGCTTTAAAGCTTTCTAAAAAACCACTTTTCTCGCTTATAATGCCACCAAATAAAACCCCAAGAATGGTAGGCAATAAAATAGCTGCAGCTGCGTATATAAATTTTTTCATTCTTAAATCCTTTTATGATTAGTAATTTTGTTTGTAATGATGTCCACCAAGAGCAAAATGTATTTTTATCTTATTTTAATTATTCTTATTGGCTACTGGTTAAATAGCCTTCCGCATTTTATTTAATAACTCGTAGCATGCTTTATACAACAGTATTTCCATGTCTTCGTTATGATACAAAGGACCCCAACGAAAAAACCTCTTAAGCCAAATTTTTTAGCAATAAATTGACGCCACGTAACAGATTTAGAAACGCTGAACGTTTTAATCGTCTTGTTGTGTTTAATGTTATACAAGCGCGACACTAATTTAACTTTTGGTCGCCAAAATAGCGGAATAACAGCTGTATCAAAATCTATAGTGAATGCATCACCACCATGCAAAGTAACTATAACAACATCTAAACCAATATCTGATTTTTTAGGCTCTTTAATAGACGAAATACTGTGAAGACAAAAAATATCTTCAAGCTTCTTGTGCATATGATCTTGTAGGGAATCGCCCGTTATATAAAAAAACGACTCTATTTTAGAAAAATGGCTGTTATTAGCCACAGCTAACGACCCTAAATAAACATTGGGTTTTTCAGAGCTAAACCAATCGAATAGCAAATTCAAATTCCTTTTTTACTTATGCCCAATAAATAGGCCGTAAGGTTGTTATCTAAGGTTAGGGTGAAAAAGCAAAAACCAGCTGTTTTTGCTCTGCTTTACGATTTGTTTATTTACGCTCAACTATTTTACGACGTAATTGAATACCAAGTAATGTCCCTAATAAAACAGCAATAACATGCAGCAAAGCCGAAACCAAATATACTAAAGCCTCCATTGATATCTCTAACAAAATGTATAGTAAGGCACCGACACTTAGATTAATAAACCAATAAACCGCCGAAACTAAAAAGGCTTGTTTATAGGGACCCACTGTTTGCTTATAGCCTAAGTAACAATACACGATTAAAGGGGTTACAAATCCGAGGACGTAATAAGTAAAAGCTAATGAGGTACTTTGAGTCATCTCATCAAAGCCAACAATCTTTGTTGCTATTGTTGATAAAGCAACTAGCAATAAATACAACCCTACTGAAAAGAGTATAATCCTAGAGTATTTCACGATAATCCTTTAGTAATACAACGAGGCTGTAGAATAGCTCTAACAGCCAGATTCAATTAATTAGTTTCTTTAATCTTAACGAGCCTGTAGATTAACTCGTTTTTTATTTTTTTGATAAACAAACCATAGCTGAGTTCCTATTTTGGTTCAATCGTTACTGTATTTCACGTGGAATATAAAAAGAGGAATAGGTGTTGTTTTAATTGACGTTTTGGAAGGTATTACTGGAAATTTAGTGTGCTAACTGTTTGTTATTATCCTAACTTGGCGTATTTCAGAGTACTCGGACTGAATTAACCCAAAGCATTTAAGATCGTGAAACTGATTTTTCCAGTAACCACTTTGACGCCTTATACCTTCCTCTTTGAACCCAACTTTTAAAAGGAGTGACTCAGATGCAGAGTTTCCAAGAACAGTATCGCCTTGAATACGATTAAGTTTACCGCAAGATAAGTCACCTGAAAATGCGGCTTTAACTATTCGATGAACTGCTTCAGTGGAAAAACCCTTACCCCAATATTTAGGCAGTAAATCATATCCAATAACAGCGTTTTTCATTTTAGGACTCCAAGTATTAAAGCCGCAAGTACCTATAAGTTGATTTGTTTCTTTTAGCCGAATAGCCCAACGAATACCTGAGTTTTCTTTAAAACGAGCGTTAAAAAACTCAATTAAATGGCTGGCTTGTGACAGTTCAGTAAACGCCTCTAAATCATAATATTCTACAACTGAATTGTCCGAGAACAACTCAAACAAACTATTTGAATCTTCTTTTGATAATTGATCTAACCTTAAGCGATTTGTCTCTAAAGTTGGAAATGACAACCTAAATCCTCCGTGAAATATAACAAGCCTGTAGATTAACTCGTTTTTTAATTTTTTATTGATAAACAAACCATAGCTGAGTTCCTATTTTGGTTCAATCGGTTACTTCACTTCACGTGGAATATAATAAGAGGACTAGGTGTTGTTTTAATTGATGTTTTGGAGGGTATTACTGGATAATTTAGTGTGAGTGTCTTTTTACTCTTTCTTTCATTCCAGCTCAGCTTTTTGCGTGATTTATTTTTATAAAACCCACTTAAAAATCTGATTTAATTGGTAATTTCCACAACAGAAAGGGTGATGTCATCATAACTGTTCATTGTAGCTATTTTGATTTTGTAACCATTATAGAGATAATCGCTCGAAAGTTTAGAACGTAAAATACACCAACTAAAAAAACAGATGAAACCATAAAAAATGCTTTAGCATACTCAAGTGACCATGAAAATAAAAAGTACAAAATTGCAGTGCTAAACACCATCCCTAATACATTGTATAAAGGATAAATAAGTAAATATTGTAATAATGATGCTGATTTCATATTCATGGCTTATAACTAGCTTGTAGATTAACTCGTTTTTTATTTGTTTTTATTGATAAACAAACCATAGCTGAGTTCCTATTTTGGTTCAATCTTTTACTGTATTTCACGTGGAATATAAAAAGAGTTAGCTGTTGTTTTAATTGGCGTTTTGGAAGCTATTACGGAAAAGTTTAGTGTGGTTTGGCTTTTTACTCTTTCTTTCATTGTAGTTCAGCTTTTTGCGTGACGCACCGTCACAAATAAAACCTAAGCAACTGATATAAATTATTATTTATGTAAAGTTAGAATGAATTTCATCCTAACTCTTTAGCTTTTATTTAACTCTATTTTTGAAACGAAAAATACAATACCAGCAACAAGACCTACTATAGAAAATAAAAACAATTGTAAAAAGCTATATCCATAACCTATTAACGTAATTGAACCATTTTCGACCAATACCTTACCATTAATAATTGAGCTATCTAAACCTGAAGGGAAAACAAAAAAAAGAAACTAAGCAAGTAGATATAACTGAAGATTTGAGCACTGTATTTAGCGAATAATCACAACTTTTAGTGATAAATTTATAAATGGGAAATGCTGTTACTGGAACCAAAATTAGAACAACTATTAACGTACAAATAAATATACCAAAAGGAATAATAGTAAATTTCATTTCAATTGCCATTGGCGCTAAAAATGCAACAACTAAAGAGGCTAAAATAAAGCTAAATATTGTTCTCAACTCGAAACCTTCTTAGAAAGCTAACGCCTGCCATAACCGATTTGTGGCGCTCTTGTACTAATCCGGTTAATGGTTTTGTTATATAGCGTCACCGTCAAGTCCAAATTTTTTCTTGTTTAAAACTAGCACTGCCAGCACAGTTACTCCTAGCACTGTACCAACAGGGAACATGAAGAGTAACAATGTTGAATATATTATTAGTACCCAAAAAAGCCACTCAGTTCGATAGTTTAAGCCCACAACGGAAAATGTTAAAAAGCAAAGTGCAACTAAAAATAAGATGAACCCTGTTACTGTAGACAAAGCTGTTGATGACATTTCTTCTTGTGATATTTTAGGTTCATTATTTCCAAACAGCGTTATCTCTTGAAATGAAGAGGACATAATTAAATACGAATCAACAATTCCCCAAAGTGGTGCCCAGAAAAGCAATAATCCCAAAACTGCGACGTATTTCCCTATAGTTTCCTTGTTCATCATCTCTCCTCACGTAGTTACATAACGAGCCTGTAGATTAACTCGTTTTTTATTTGTTTTTATTGATAAATAAACCATAGCTGAGTTCCTATTTTGGTTCAATCGATTACTGTATTTTTACGCAGAATATAAAAAGAGTTTGGTGTTGTTATATGCCGCTTTAAACTAACTATAAAGTAACTTCCATTTTAAAGTAAGAAACATCAGCCTTATAAAAACGTTCCCCGTATGGCTGCATGCCGAAACGCTGATAGAAACTTAAAGCTGATTCTCTAGCATCACACCAAAAAAAATTTACAACCGTATTATTAAGAGAGTGAAGAATAAACTTTAGCATTTGAGAGCCAATGCCTTGCCCTTGATAATCAGTTTTAGTAGCAAACTTACGTAGGCGAGCTTTATCTGATTTTATGTATACGGAGGCAACACAAACAAGCTCGTCATTAACAAAGGCACCAAAATGCATTGCGTCATGATCGCCATCAACATGGCAATATTCAGGAGGCTTGTTTGGCCAAAGAACACTTTGTCGAAGCGGGATTGTTTGCTCCCAGGAAATAGTGCGAATTTCCATATGATTTTGCAGAGCCTCCATAGGCTTATAACGAGCCTGTAGATTACCTCGTTTGTTATTTGTTTTGTTAGGATACGCGTACTACCACTGGCTCTTTGTGTGTAATGACATGAATAAAGTCCATACCTGTCATTACTGAATAATGCTTGAGACCCCAATTTGGCCTAGTATCCATGACTAAAGTTTTATGACCAACATAGTCCAATAGCGAAGACTGAGAATAAACACCCACGATTCCAGAGTCTCTATACTTGTGATAATCGTTGAAATGATCACATTCATCGTAAAGTGCAAAATACTGAACATCATTAAATGAAATCAAATAATCAACAACTTTATCTTCATCAATCTTTGTTGATAGTGTTAGCGTCAGTAGCTGTTCTCTATAGCTAAGATTATCCATATACCAATTCTGGTAACTTTTAGCGATGTCATCGATGCTACTAATCATGAAAGTATCCTAACACCGCAATATGCGGACTAAAATGGTTAGTTATACTTAGTGGGCACAAACAAAAGCCAACTGTTTTTGTTCCGTTTAATTGCATAGTTAGAGCTCAGCTACCGAGTAACATTCATTGTGATCATACTCTATTACATTTTGAATAAATTTAAACGCTTCAAAAAAACTAGGATCATAATAAGACACTGAATTGATCTGTGAGTCAAAATGTGTTTTATTTCTGCGAGACTTTAGGCTTTCAAGCCCCCTTTTGATGGTATCGCTAGGATTAAGAAGTTTTAGGTATTTATCTGATGTTAATAGTGATGCGTTGAGTGAATTCGGTCTAAAAACTGTCCCTACCGTAACTTCACTAATATTAATCAGCTTCCTTTTTTGTTTATTTCCCAAGCTCTTCGTTTTACTTTTATCTTTATCTATAACATGAACAACAAAACCGCTTCTTAGCAAGCAGGAATTAATATATTGTTCAAACGCTGCAAACATTATTAAGTCATCAGCAAATCCGTTATAGCATTTAGACCTTTTCACTCCGACCTCAAACAACTTTAATGAATTCTCTTCGAATGTTCCTACCCCATTGTTCAGTTCTTTATCTTGCTTTCTAAATTCTGAATCTAGGTTTTCCATCTCTAAAACCTTTCCATATATGTTCGCTTTTTTCAGCAACCTGTATGCATTGTTCAATGCAATTAATCCTGCGGATTTAAGAACACTTTCATCTTGACTAATATACGCTTTATGAATTTCTTCGTGATTAGGCAAAGTTACCTCCTAAAACAATACTACGTGAGCTATGACAACTTATCGAACACCACTTTGAGAGTTATACCCCCCAAAACGGCGTTTATTACATTGTTTAATAATTCCACTAACTAACTTTAATGTAAACAAGTAATTAGGCATGTAATAAAAAGGTCTTTGTTATTTTTCACCAAAACGGTGTTTAATAATGCTATTGGACAAAACAAAAATAGAGCTTTATTTATGTAGCTACCTTTACAACCATAAATAACATACGTACGAATACCAAACGCTACACAAAAGCTTATTGAGGCTTACTTATACTGGTTTAGCATTGTTATACGCTTTAATAGTTGGCGTTTAGCCTTATCTGGTGGAAAAACTCGATTATAAAACAGAGGAAAAAGTAATAGGAAAATTTTGGCTTTATGTATTTAGCGCGTAATTAGCTAAAGCATTGGTGAGATAAGCGAGCCTTAACATATTAATGATACAGGCTCGCTGGGGTGTTTATAATAAAACGAATGAGTGAGGTGCTTACTTTATATCAAATTTCACGTGGTCAAAGTATGGGTTTTTCTCACGCGCTTTAAGTATACTAATTGTAGTGAGCACAATGAGTTGCAACTCGCTATTTACGCTAACAACTATGCATTCGTCTCTATTAGCACTGCGTTTTGTGTCAGTTGCTACGCCACATACACCATCACCATTTTTTAATATAAGCTCAATGCTTAAATGGTGCATACAGGCAATTTCGATGTAGTCGTATTGGTTGCAACTGATCATAACGTCCTCTTTATTTAGTCGGTTTAAAAATCATTAAAAAAGCAATAACAACAAGGTTGGCTATATACCAAAGATCTTTAATTACAAACTGCCCTAAGCGCTCCAATAAAGTGGAAGAACTAAATGCATCGGTTGCGGTAATTAAGAATGTTTGGGTCATCATAAATACGCTTAAACATGCTAAGCCACTTACAATAATTAGCTTTTTATTATTTAAAAATAGCCCTAATCCCAATAACACAGCAAATAATACATCAAACCCGCCAATCACGTTAGATGCACCTTGTACGCTAAATACCGTGTATAACCATGACATAAACGGTGAGGTTTCTACTAAACTTACAATGCCTTTTGCTTCAAACTCATAAAACTTCATGCCGCCAATCCACAATAAAACCATGGCAACCGGTATAAAGTTTAAAAGTACGTGTTGTTTGTCGGTAAGTTTGTCTTTATAAAATAAAAACAAATACAAAGGCACTACAGCAAAGTATTTAATTATGCCCTGCCCACTACCAATGATTGGAAAGCCGCCAAGTTGAGCCATCCAACGGTTACTGGCAAACAAGGTAAGTAATGCTACTAAACTTATAATTGCTGCAAGTAAAAGTGCTGGCGTAGGTTTCATTAGCTTAAGGTGAGCGAGCACGGTGGCAAACGCTAAGGCAATCATAAATGAGCCACTAATTAAACCTAACGCAGATACAGACATTATCGAATCAAGGCCGTAAAAGCTAAATGTAGCCGTTAACGTATTAGGGTTTGCTCCTAACGCAAACGACAAGCCAAGTAACAAAAAGCTACTCGCTAATAAAAAAGTAATCACGTTGTTGGTTAATTTTAAGTTCATTGTATCTCCAAGTATTCGTTAAGACTTACAAAGACCTTGCTAGTCGATAAAACAATTCAAGCTAACTCTTAAAAATATAAGAGTTGATTAAGCACAACGTAAGCTCTCATAGGGTAATGTAATCAATCACTTTAGTTTATAGTTTATTACCTCTTTATTAATAAAATTAAATAAGTCTAATATTCATCGTTATCCATATGATGTGCGTCATTTTTTTTATTATAAAATGAAGTAGAATAACGTTGCCTTTTCAATACACAGAATGCATGCATTTCTAAAACTTAGGGACATTTTTAATGAAGGGTACTGATATTCGAGTTACCTCTGGACTGATTTCTATAGCCATTGTTTTACTACTTTGGTTTGCTGTACCGCCCCCGCAAGGTGTTACCGAAAACGCATGGCATTTGCTCGCTTTATTTATTGGTACTGTAGTTGCCATTATTGGTAAAGCAATGCCTATCGGCGCCATTGCTATTTTAGCTATTACTTCTGTTGCGTTAACCGGCGTAACTAATGACAGCCCATCTGGCGCTATTAAAGATGCATTAAGTGGCTTTTCTAATTCATTAATTTGGTTGATTGGTATTGCGATTATTATTTCTCGGGGTTTAGCTAAAACTGGTTTGGGAAATCGTATTGGCTATAATTTTATTTCTCTTTTTGGTAAAAAAACAATTGGTATTGGTTACGCACTCGCACTTTCTGAACTTGTTATAGCGCCTGTAACGCCAAGTAATACCGCGCGAGGCGGCGCTATTATTCACCCAATTATGAAGTCGATAGCAACAAGCTTTGGCTCGTCCCCTGAGGAAGGCACATCTCGTAAAATTGGGCACTACCTTGCTTTAGTGAGCTACCATATAAACCCTATTACATCAGCTATGTTTATTACGGCGACTGCGCCAAACCCTCTAATTGTAAAGCTGATTGCTGATGCTACCGGTGCAAATATTAGTATTACATGGGGTACGTGGGCGCTCGCAGCGCTTGTTCCTGGTTTGCTATGTATTGCCCTTGTGCCTTTGGTTGTTTATGCCATTTACCCACCTGAAGTTAAAAGTACACCCGACGCTAAAACCTACGCAGAATCTAAATTAACTGAAATGGGCCCAATGAGTTACGGCGAAAAAATAATGGTGGGAGTTTTTGCCATGCTGCTTATTTTATGGGCCGGCGTACCCGCAATGATTTTAGGGGCTGACTACGCAGTTAACACAACCGCAGTGGCTTTTTTGGGTCTGTCGGTTTTATTAGTGACTGGTGTATTAAGTTGGGACGATGTACTTAAAGAAAAGTCTGCGTGGGATACCGTTGTTTGGTTTTCAGCATTAGTAATGATGGCCACTTTTTTAAATAAACTAGGTTTGGTAACGTGGTTTTCAACACTTGTTGAGAGCAATATTGCGCAACTGGGCTTTGACTGGATTGTATCGGCCATTATATTGGTAGCTGTGTATTTTTACGCTCATTACTTTTTTGCCAGTACCACAGCACATATTACTGCTATGTTTGCCGCATTTTACGCCGCAGGTTTGGCGCTTGGCGCTCCGCCTTTATTTTTAGGTTTACTGTTAGCTGGCGCTTCATCACTCATGATGTCGTTAACGCATTACGCAACAGGCACATCACCCATAGTGTTTGGCTCAGGCTATGTATCATTAAAAGACTGGTGGGTAATGGGCCTTATAATGAGCGTTATTAATTTAAGTGTATGGGGAATTATTGGCGGGCTTTGGTGGAAAGCACTTGGGTATTGGTAGTATTGCCTTTGTTAGCTTGGCTTGCACATTTAATACTGCGCACTTGTTTTGGTTAGTTCTACAAATATAAACATTAAGGCTGTTGCAAGGGAGCACTATGGTTTTTAAATTCATAAAGGCAGCATATTCAGACAGAGACTACTTATTAAGCCTCAGAAAACTGACTATGGTTGAACACTTAGAAAATGCCGGGTTATTTTTAATACCAATTCGCTTAATTAAGTGATCTATTTTGAGGCTGGAAAAACGTGTTGATAGCTAGGCAAAAAATTCGCTATTTAGTTGTTCTAAATGAGCATTTTTTAACGCAGGTAGCGACACGTTTAGCCCCGCAAAATGCTTAAGTATTATTGCGGATTGGTATAACTGAGCAACAGCATGTTTTAAGGCTTGATGACCAATATGACTGCTCCCATCTTATAGTTATAAATGAGGTACCAATTGGTACTTTAAAATACCAAACGCACGCTCAATACGTTGAAATAATGCAATTACAAATACATCCACTGCATCAAAATAAAGGGTATGGGAAAGCGGTTATTGAACAAGTTATTACAAGTGCGCAGTCAAAACCGATTAAACTCACAGTGCTTAAAAACAACCCAGCATTAGAACTTTATAAGCGGCTGGGTTTTACTATAACGGATGAGAATAATTACGAGTACCACATGCAAACGCGGGCTACTCGTAGCTAAAATTAGTCGCTTTGATCTCTGAAGTCTTTTTTTCTGAAAATGGTTAAATGCCAACCCCAATGCAAAGAGCCTAATCTTAAAAAAATAGTCGTGAAAAATGACCCTAAAATACACCAAATGTAATCTACATTAAGGCTAAATAAAGCGGCATAAACTGCACCACCCGCTAAACACGCAGAGGCGTAAGGTTCGCTGCGCATCACAGTTGGCACCTCACGGCAAATTACGTCGCGTATTAAACCACCAAATATACCTGTAGTAATGCCCATGGTAATTGCGACCACCATGCCAGAGCCATTAATGAGTGCTTTTTCTATCCCCATAATATTAAATAACGCCATACCAACAGCGTCTACTAATAAAAAGTAGTAATTATTAACGCGCGGTAAATATCGAATAAATGCAATTGTTGCTATAACGGCCCCATAGGTTGAATATAAATACTCCGGGGTAGCAATCCAAAATACCGGTTTGTTTAAAAGTATATCTCTGAGGGTACCGCCCCCTAATGCTGTAACGGTTGCCACCACTACTACGCCAAAGCCACTAATGTTTTTTTCATACCCAAGCAATGCCCCTGCAACAGCAAAAAATGCGACACCGAGTAACCCTAGTACCATAAAGTATTCAGCAGTCATGGTAATTCCTTTTTAAAGTTTATTAGGAGTTGTATCAACTTACGTGCCAAAAAAGTGAGTAAACACAAATGAATTTATAATTTAAGTGATTGAAATTTATAAACTTATTTCGTGTTTTAAAATGCATTAGCTATGTGATATTTAGAGAAGGCTTAACAAGAGTAATTATTTTAATTATGGGTAGTTTTTACACGTTAAAGCACAGAGAGGTTTTGTTACAGAGTTGCAGTCGAGCACTTTCAAATCTTAAGCAAAAATTAAATGAGCAATAAAGCTATTACCAATATCACAAAAATAATAGGCAATATTGTATGTTGCCAGTTTTGCTCTTTATTTTGATTATAGAGTGTTTGCATTGAGCTTTTATCATTATCGGTAAAACTATGCTGGCACTGCTTACAGCTTTGGGCTTTTATGCTCACCCAGGTACCACATTTAATACATGCGTAACGCCTTGACAGTTTATCAAACTCGTTTGTTTTTATAAACATTCTCATGTATCACCTCATTGATTTTCGCTGCGGTAAGAAAACCAATGAATAATATATATGTTGAATAACAAATTAAAGAAGCCGCTAGTGCTAAAATTAGCTGTGTGTTGTATTTCATAATCATCCTTAGTTACTAGTCAAAAAAAATCGGTAAGGTTTTTTTAATTATATTAACAATTTAGTGAAATACGCCATTTTGTAACTTTTGCTAATCAAACTTAAATCCGGGTCATTTTTTTTGCCTAGGCAAAGCTGCCATAATTAATATCCTGATTAATCTACATAACTCACTTTTGTTCCCGCTAAATGATCATGTAAACATCGTTTATCTTTTCCAAATATAAATAATGGATTAACAAAACCAGCTATAAACTGACCTACCGAAGGGACAAGTGATAATAGTTGCATAGAAAGCATGCGTTTAAAGTAAATTGTAGTAAAGCTTGCTTGTGTACCGTCTAAATTTTCAATACGGATAGACATTAAAGATTTACCAATTGTTTGTCCGCGTTGGTACATAAGGTAACCATGAAGCACTAACGTGCTTAATATGCCATAACCTAGCAAACCTGCAGATAAAGTAAGTGTTGGTTGGCTTAAATTATCAAACCCTACGAGCATGAATACAGGTATAAAACAAACAACACCTAAAACGCCATCAACAATAGCAGCCACTAGCCTATCTGAGCGCGTTGCTTTTTCTCCTGCTACTTTTGATACAATATTTTCAGATGGGCTCTGTGTTTCTCGCGTTTTAATTAAGTCGTCTATTTCTTTTGCTCGATCTGGGTAGGCTTCGCGATCTATAGCTCTCGCTGATGAGTAAAGCTCATCTAAAGTGTAGGTAGAAAAATCTATTTCAGAGTCCATGAAAAAATCCATATAGCGTTATTAAAAAGTAATCTAACACAACTAATTTAAGCTATTCAATTATTTAAGATTATCAAATAAAAAAGCTACTAAAAAGTAGCCTTTAATTATTAATTAAATACCATTCAATTTGCTGTTAAAAATGCCATTTAACTAGCAAGTTTGGATTATGTTCGGTTTGACCATCTACACCAAATTTATTTTTCCAATAAACATACTCAATACCAACATCAAGACGAGTGGTATCGAAGCCGAGCATAGGTGCAATATTGTATTTAATCTGTGAGGTAAAGTTAAAGCCGCCTTCACTTTTACCAAACATTGTGTCGGTGCTATCTACAATATCTAAAAAGCCATCGTATCTAAAGTTACCTTTGTTATAGCCCCACGTGACTGTTATTTGGTTATTATCTTCACGTTGAATGCCTATATCATCTTGAAAACGACGATAATAAGCCACATTAAAATATTGAAAGCCAGGTACATCAAGTGATACACCGCCCCCTAATAAATAGTTATTTTGATTCGTATCTCCCGAGCCATAC
>NZ_AUTP01000111.1:0-26388 GCF_000498075.1 Pseudoalteromonas sp. TAB23 | reverse complement strand
TTAATGCCAGTCAGTTAACAGCTGACTGGCTTTTTTTATTGGGGTATTTACTGGGTTTTGGTTTCACACACCTCGGATACGCCCGCTCCCGTTTTATCGGCAATATGTGATGTTCAACTTGAGCTTGTAATTGCTCTATTGATTTAGGTATCCGTCCTGCATTTTCTATAAACATTGTATGAATAAGGTTAATAATACTAATAGCACACGTCGTAAAACTCAGGTGTTTTGCATATATTCCAGATTTTTTCTGCGCCATTTTCACCATCTGGTATCGGAGCAAGTTATAGCTCAACATTACGCCCCATAATTCTTGCGCTATCATCTCAGGTTTCTTGCTGCGTAGCGTAAAGTGACTATTCAGTAAGGTTTGTTTCATTTCTCGATAACCAAGTTCAATTTCCCACCGATCACTATAGAGGTCAACAATTTCAGCCTTAGGGAAACGCATTGGGTCTGTTAATGAAGTGAGTATATTCACCTCTTTCCCCTTAACCGTTTTTGTGACTAGCCTAACTTCAATGCTCTCTGGTAAATCGTCGAACTTTTTTCTCGCTTGTGCTGTTGCTTTTAGCTTGATGAGTTTGTCTTGACGACCTAGAGAGCGAACAATTTCATATTGCGTGCCTTTTCTCATCGGTTGAAGCCAATGCCTATTTACCCCAGCATGATGCCAACGATTGAGTAAGCCTAGAGAATAGAAGCCTCTATCAAATAACGTCAGTGAGTTATCGGGTGTTGCCTCGATTAAGTCTTCAGCCAACACCATTTCACTTGTACGACAACTATCAAAGGCGCTCCCCATTAATAAATGACTAGTTAACTCCATCAAACACACCATGCGAACCTGAGGGAAGGCCGTGTCACCATACTGATTTTTCCACATGGAGAATGCATGTTGATTTTCAGCAGTATCCGGTGTGCGCCAAATGACACCATCAACACCCAGTAGTGATAGCCCGCACCATGTGGGATGGTTCGCATCAGCATTCCACATTTGCTGACTTTGCTCAAAAACCTGTTTAACGGCATCAGCCCCAAGCCGCTGCCTAGCCTGTACAACCGCGCTGGGCGCAACGAGTTCTTTTTTACCTGGTAAAGCGAGCCCTAATTTACTGACAATACTCCACAGTGGGTCTTCACGATAAAACGACATACAAATGACTGTCCAAACGGCCATCTCAACAGGAAGCCTTCTTTTCCTTATCGTCGCGACACCTGCGGTTTCTGCGCATTGTTTGATAAACTCAGGGCATAAAAAATCACTCAGTTGACCTAAGCCTTCTGAATTGGGTGCGTAGCTATTGGCTAGAGAAAGTGCGGTAGTGAGTTGCAAAATAAAAGGCTCCTGAATAAATTCAGAAGCCTTTATAAACTAACCAGAAGATCGGTCAATGGATCGTTAAATATTTCTTAACTGATCGGCATTAAGCTTAGGCTGCCTTTTGCGTTTTACCAAGTTTATTCAAATAGCTCATCAAGTACGTAATAAAATAATTTAGCCTGTTGATCTAAACTCACACTCAGCATTTTTTGCGCAACTTGCTCGCCAGTTATTGGTTTGTAACGCTTTAAAAACGGAAGTCGTGTAATAACAGGAAAAATAATACTGCCTATCTTTTCTGCCACTCTAAATTGCTCACGATCACCTAATAATAAAGAGGGTTGTAAAATACTTATTTTATCAAAAGGGAGTGCTTTAATATGTTGCTCAAGCTCACC
This sequence comes from Pseudoalteromonas sp. TAB23, assembly GCF_000498075.1. Classification (NCBI taxonomy): domain Bacteria; kingdom Pseudomonadati; phylum Pseudomonadota; class Gammaproteobacteria; order Alteromonadales; family Pseudoalteromonadaceae; genus Pseudoalteromonas; species Pseudoalteromonas sp. TAB23. Next base: position 24,666 of record NZ_AUTP01000111.1, on the reverse strand, counting down.
CTTCATTTTCAAATAAGCACTATTACTGTGCGTGTTCGCCCCGCTTGATGACACTAAGCAGTAATGCGTAACACCATTACATGCCGCTAACTGCGCCGCTATAAACTGATAATCAAAATCTACTTTACGCTGAGCTTGTGTAGAGCCCGCCCGTTTACGGGTTGTGCCCAAACACGAAAACAATACGTCACCTTTAAAAAGCTCAACGTATTGAGTTAATTTTTCAAAATCAATAACGTGATTAACTAGCTTTGCGTGTGTAATAGGCAAAGCCCGACGACTTAACGTAACCACTTTGGTATAACGATCGCTATTAAGTAGCTTATGTAGCAACTCATTACCGACCAAACCTGTAGCACCTATTAATATCGCCGTTTTAGTCATAAATTTATTTATTTTCGCCCACTTTATTAAGTACGTGCTGCACTGCTTTTTTGTAGCTTTGCGTTTCTTCACTCGCGCACGTTACTACAGATTCTAAATCATGAAGATGGCCGTTTTCTAAACCATAAACCCAACCATGAACGCTTAGCTCTTGGCCGCGTTCCCACGCATCTTGCACAATGTTAGTACGGCATACATTACGTACTTGCTCAATTACATTTAGCTCAATAAGGCGGCTTAAACGTTCGCTTTCTGGCATTGCATCAAGTTGTTCAAGATGCTTTTCTTTTACATCCCCTACATGGCGTAGCCAATTATCAATAAAGCCAAATTTTGCATTGTTTAAAACGGCTTNCCACAGCCATAGTGACCTACTACCATGATATGTTTTACTTTTAAAACCTCTACAGCGTACTGCATAACCGACAAACAGTTATGGTCAGTGTGTACAACCACGTTTGCAACGTTACGATGCACAAATAATTCGCCTGGTAATAAATCAACTATTTGATTAGCAGGTACACGAGAGTCTGAACAACCAATCCATAAATACTCTGGATTTTGTTGCATAGATAAAATTTTAAAAAACTCAGGATCAGCTTCGCTTGTACGTGCAGCCCAACGTTTATTGTTATCGAATAAATTTTTTAACTTTCTCATTGCATCTCTTATTAAGTCGAGGACGGAAATTTAATGGATATTAGCAAGAATCAAAATATTACGAGGCGTTAACTGCTTTTCACAAAACGTTTTAACGCTTACTTGATAGCCTTGCTGTTGCAAATATAAAGCACGATCGAGCACAAGCCAAACTTCAATTGCTCTTCTGAACACATGTCGAACCAGTTCAACTCGGTCAGTTATTTTTTTTCGAGCAACCCCAACATCTAAATATTTATTATAATCAGTATCTTGAGGTAGGTTTATTGCCTTTTTGTCTGCAGCCCATGCACAAAATGATTTAAACGAATCTGAGAATATAGCTTTGTTAACCGAAGGTACGCTTACATAATATTGCTCGCCAGTAATCGATTTTCTAAGTGCGTCAAAACCAAGTCGCCATTCTAGTTCTGTTTTACGTACTTTTTCCAGACGAGAAGGCGCTGTGACAGTTTCTTGTAATGCGAGCTTTAAATCGCGATGCGTTAGGTTAAGCTCACTTTGGTTTGCAACCTCACTCATTACACGGTACTCATTAGCCGTAAATAAATGATAGCAACAAGGTGAAAAGCTAATTTGCTGTACTTTCGCTAAACTTGCTTGGCGCATAAATGCTTGGTGCAAACCACCACATGCGTGTAGCGCTACGGCATGCATATCAGCATTAAAAAATTTAGTGATATCCTCTTTTAATACATCTGCTTGGCTAAAATGCATTGCCAAGCCTTGTTGCTGTGCACTTTTTTGTCCTTGCTCGCATAAGCTTTGTTGCAGTTCAATACTATGCACGTCACTTGCGCCATTAAAAGCAAGCATTCGCCCTAAGTGTCCTTTACCCGCACACCACTCTAAAACTGGTTGCTTAGTAGTAGGTAGTGCAGATACAAAATCTTGTAACTGATCAAACTTACGACCTTTAATGCCGTTACTTATCCAAAACGGATAATCAGCTCGAGAGTGTGCAGAGCTAGGTAAATCACATAGCTTAGCAAGTTCATCAAGTTGGTTTATGTGTTGGCTAAAAAATTGGTATAGCTGATTTTGATCGTTATCAAGAACGGTTACCTGATCATCAGTTAGTTCGCTAAGCATGCCTTGCAGCTCTGGCCAAGGAATAGTGTCAAAATCAAATGCGGTGCACTGCCAATACTGACGATGGCGCATTAAAAGTGAATCAAGTGCAAAAAATTGCTCAGCTAAAGTCATAACAGCTTAAAAAATAAAAAGACAATTAATTATATCAGCTCAGTGAGCTCTCATTAAGCAGTTATTTTTTGCTAAAAATCAGCCGTAAATACAAAGGTATTGAAATAATACTCACCAGAATAGCTGCTATGAGCATCCATGATAATTGCATCTTTTCAGGCTCTTGGTATTTATAAATAAAGTGAGATTTCACTTCGTCAAATTCGTTTTGCTGTATGCCATATAAGTCAGCAATTAAACGCCACTTTGCTATCGACATATGCCCTAAACTGGTAGTGGGTGGGGTTATATAACTTTTTAGTACTTCAGCCTCAAAGGCGAGCTGATGAAAGCTCTTACTCGGTGCATAGTTTTGCTGGGTGACTGCAATGGCTTCATCCATGTTCATCATTGCATAGCGCCAACCTTTTAGGCTCGCTTGGTAGAATTTTTCGACCGTTTGCGGATTTTGCTTAAGCATGTTTTCGCTGGTAAATAAAATGTCGCTATATACATCCATACCATAACGCTGTGGGCAAACAAGCCGATGAGCTACGCCTTGTTGAGTCATATAATAAGGCTCTGTAGTAACATAAACTTGCATAGCATCTAGCTTGTTTTCAATCCAAGCCTGGTTAAAATTTTCGCCATTGTAAACTTTGAGTTTATCTACATCAACGCCACTGCGTTTAAGCATAATAAGTAGCTCGGTGCCATCATTTTTGCTCACCGCAGTGATACGTTTATTAACAAAGTCACGTGGATGAAAAATATCAGACGTGTCTTTAACCATCCAGCAGTAAGGTGAAAATTGTAATAAGGCAGCCATAGCAACAAGAGGTTGGCCATTTATACGTTGCTGTAAAATACCAGAATGCCCTACACCAAATTGTGCTTCGCCACTGGCGACAGGACCAAAGGTATCAGGTTTCATTGGATTAGCTTGTTTAATAGTTACATCAAGGCCCGCTTCATTATAAAAGCCTTTTTGCTTTGCCATATAATAACCGGCAAACTGAAACTGATGTGTCCATTTTAGCTGTAATGTGACAGATTCTTGCGCCGCGATATGGCTACAAAAAAAGCACAATCCAATGATTAATCCTTTAAATAGCAACTAGGTGCCCTCAAAAAGTATGACGATTACCTGTAACTATATGTAAAACGTGTAATAAAGCAAGCACCCGAGTAAGGTGCCTGCCTTTAAAGAAGAATTATACTGAGGCGAGTTTTTCGGCTTTTTCTGCTTGCGGTTTTGATGTTAAAAATTGGGTAAAACACGGATTTTGTGTTTCATCTTGTGCACTGTAACCTAAGCGATTCAAATGCTCGTTAAACATTTCATACTGACTCGGCTCAATAGCAAAACCTGCCAGTACATTCCCCATCGAACCACCGTGATTACGATAATGAAATAAGGTAATGTTCCAATTGCTGCCTAAAGTATCTAAGAAGCGTGCAAGCGCACCCGGATACTCAGGAAATTCAAAACGCAATAAACGTTCATGTAATTGCTCTGGTGCTTTTCCGCCAACCATATAACGCACATGTAATTTAGCGAGTTCGTTATCCGACAAATCGCAAAATTGATAATCGTTATTTGTTAAGTCTTGCTTTAACTCATTAAGCTCTTGCTCGCCTTGGCGAAGTGCAATGCCCACAAATATTTGTGCTTCACCAGGTCCTGCATACCGATAGTTAAACTCAGTAATAGCACGGCCACCTAAAGAAGCACAAAACTGTTTAAAACTGCCTTTTTCTTCTTTAATAGTAACGGCTAATAGCGCTTCGTTTTTTTCACCCAGCGCAGTGCGCTCTGCTACATAACGCAGGCGATCAAAGTTTAAATTAGCACCCGAAAGCACAGCCGCTAAATGTAGTCCTTTTAACCCCGACTGCTGACTCCACTTTTTAAGCCCAGCAGTTGCAAGTGCACCTGAAGGCTCTGCAATTGCACGGGTAGATACAAAAATATCCTGCATGGCTGCACATATTTCATCGCTAGTAACGGTTACAACTTCATCGCAAAACTTTTGTGCTAAACGAAATGTTTCAGTGCCAATAATTTTAACCGCTACGCCATCGGCAAAACTACCAACGCGATCAAGCTCTACTGGCTTACCTGCTTCAAGTGCTGCTTGTAAACACGCACTTTCGTCGGCCTCTACGCCAATTACTTTTATATCTGGACGCAGCGATTTAATATAAACCGCCATACCAGCAAGTAAACCGCCGCCGCCAACAGGAATAAACACAGCATCAAGCTCGTTTAATTGCTGCATTAACTCGCGTGCTACAGTGCCTTGACCAACAATGACATCCGGATCGTCAAATGGTGGGACAAATATACCGTTACGTTGCTCTGTTAGCTCAAGCGCATAGGCTTTTGCTGCATCAAAATGATGGCCATGTAATACAACTTCACCGCCAAGTGCGCGCACTGCGCTGACTTTTATTTCAGGCGTTGTTACTGGCATTACAATAGTTGCTTGATGCCCAAGGTGAGATGCACTTAATGCAACCCCTTGAGCATGATTACCCGCAGAAGCAGTAATAACCACTGAGCCTTTAGGTAATTTATTTAATTTGTTATACGCACCGCGTAACTTAAATGAATACACGGGCTGTTGGTCTTCACGCTTTAACCAAACATGATTACCTAGCTTTTTACTGAGTTCAGCCATTTCGCTAACCTCAGTAACTTTAGCCAAAGGCTCCATGTTTGCTTGAATAATAGCGCGAAAATAATCGAGCTCTTGAGAGACCATAATTAACTAAGCGCCTCCAATTTAGCTAAATCGCGCACTGCGCCTTTATCGGCACTTGTTGCAAGTAATGCATAAGCCTTTAAAGCAGACGAGACATAGCGCTCACGATCAACTGGCTTGTACGCCATTTTTCCGCGTGCTAATTGCTTTTGTTTACGTGCCTCAAGTTCTTCATCGCTTAGCGCTAATGTGATTTCACGTGTTGCGATATCAATAATGATTTTGTCGCCATTTTCAACATAAGCAATTGCACCACCACTCGCCGCTTCTGGCGATACATGTCCAATTGATAAACCCGAAGTACCACCCGAAAAGCGACCATCAGTAATAAGTGCGCATTTTTCAGCTAAGCCTTTCGATTTTAAGTAGCTTGTTGGGTATAGCATTTCTTGCATACCTGGGCCGCCTTTTGGTCCTTCATAACGAATAACAACAACATCGCCGGCTTTTACTTCGTTATTTAAAATCCCTTCTACTGAATCATCTTGTGATTCGTATACAATGGCGGTGCCTTCAAAATGTAGCATTTCGTCAACTACGCCAGCACTTTTTACAACACAACCATCAACGGCTAGATTACCTGAAAGCACAGCTAAACCACCGTCTTGGCGAAAAGCATGTTCAACGCTTCGAATACACCCATTCACGCGGTCATTATCGCCTTCATCCCAACGACACTCTTGGCTCATTGCTTTAGTAGTTCGAATGCCCGCAGGACCCGCACGGTAAAATTTGCGCGCTACTTCGTTAGTTGGGTCAGTTGCATCCCATTTTTTAACAAGCTCAGCCATTGTTGACCCTGCGACATGATTCACTGACATATCAACTAAGCCCGCTTTACCAAGCTCGCGTACAACAGCCATCATGCCACCAGCACGGTGGACATCTTCAATATGGTACTCTGGTGTTGCTGGTGCAACTTTACATAAAAACGGTGTTTTACGAGAAAGCGCATCAATGTGCGACATATCAAAATCAACGCCCGCTTCTTGCGCTGCAGCGAGTAAATGCAACACCGTATTTGACGAGCCGCCCATTGCAATATCAACAACCATTGCATTCATAAAGGCTGTTTTGTTAGCAATAGCACGTGGTAATACATCTTGATTATCTTTTTGATAATACTCACGACATAAATCAACAATACGAGCCCCTGCTTCAACATACAGTTGTTTACGGTCTTTATGAGTGGCAAGCGTGGTACCGTTACCCGGAAGTGCTAAGCCTATTGCCTCTAACAAACAGTTCATTGAGTTTGCAGTAAACATGCCTGAACACGAACCACATGTAGGACACGCAGAACGCTCTACTTGTTCTGAATCTGCATCACTTACCGACTCATCTGCACCTTTAACCATGGCATCAACTAAATCAAGTTTAATGTCGATGTTAGCAAGTTTAGTTTTACCCGCTTCCATTGGGCCGCCCGATACAAATATTACCGGTATGTTTAAACGTAGCGCTGCAAGCATCATCCCTGGGGTGATTTTGTCGCAGTTTGAAATACAGATCATCGCATCGGCGCAGTGACCATTTACCATGTATTCAACCGAGTCAGCAATTAAATCGCGTGAAGGCAGCGAATAAAGCATACCGCCGTGTCCCATCGCAATGCCATCATCAATAGCAATGGTATTAAATTCTTTAGGAACTCCACCCGCTTGGGTTATTGTCTCACCCATAAGCTCACTAAGCTGATTAAGGTGTACATGCCCTGGTACAAATTGTGTAAACGAGTTAACTACGGCAATAATCGGTTTACCAAAATCAGAGTCTGTCATACCTGTTGCGCGCCATAATGCTCTTGCGCCTGCGCGTTTACGTCCTTCAGTTGTTGTTGCACTTCTTAATTTAGCCATAGTTACCTCAGTTTTTGCCGCAATATAAGCGGGCATTCCTCATTCTAAAATTGGTGAATAACCGAGTGACTCAGTTACTCGTAAATTATTTTTTAATTCGTAATTACACAGCCTGTTGGTGCTGTAAATTTTGTAAAGTGACTTCTTTTACATCCACCAGCTTGTTTAGCTGGCTGGTTAATAGGTGAATAGGTTTATCACTATCTACCGTCATGGCTACGTTGTATAAGCCATCATCCATATTGAGCTGAAAATGCGTTAGGTTAAAACCACGATGACGCACCACTCGTAAAAAGCGCTCTACCGCTATACTTTGGCTTTTTAATGCAATAGTTAGGCTATGTTTCATTTTGCTTTCTCCGTCATCATTTCGTCGTTAGCAGCCCCAGGTGGTACAAGTGGCCAAACATTTTCTTTATCATCAATACAGGCATGTACTATGTACGGGCCTTTGCTGTTAACTAATGCTGTAATAGCATCATCAACTTGGTTCGCGTGGGTAATTGTTTGCCCTGGAATACCAAATACAGCAGCTAGTTGCACAAAGTCTGGGTTATCCGACAGGTTAGTTTCAGAGTAACGTCCTTCAAAAAACAGTTCCTGCCATTGGCGAACCATACCCAACCGCTGGTTATCTAAAATTAATATTTTTACAGGTAAATTATTACGGCGAATCGTGGCCAATTCTTGAATATTCATCATTATTGAGCCATCGCCCGATACAGTGATAACAAAGTCATCAGGGCGTGCTACTTGTGCGCCAATAGCAGCCGGTAAACCAAAGCCCATTGTGCCTGCGCCACCACTACTTAAATGATTACTCGGGTGAGTAAACTTCATGTGTTGTGCTACCCACATTTGATGCTGACCTACATCGCAACACACAACGCCAGTTTTTGGCATGTGTTGGCTCAGTTGGTTTAATAAGTACGGTGCGTAGACCTTCTCACCTGGGTAATCGTAACGCCACGCGTGTTTAATATTCATTTCTTTATTTGTGTCACACCACGCTTTAGGTGTTACAAAGCACTCAAGTGCAGGTAACGACGTTTTTAAATCAGCAATCAATGAAGCTTTAGCTGGTTTACGCTTACCTACTTCAGCGGCATCGATATCTAAATGGATTACTTTAGCTTTAGCTGCAAATTTAGCTAAGTTACCCGTTACGCGGTCATCAAAGCGCGCACCTATACACACAAGTACATCACATTCTTGCACGGCAATATTAGCGGCTTGACCACCATGCATACCTAGCATGCCTAAGTAATGCTCGTAGTCAGGTAACACACTGCCTAATGCTTTTAGTGTTGATACAGCAGGCATCTGCGTTTTATTTAAAAACTGCATTAACTCGTCTTGCGCATCAGCGGCTTNCACCACCGCCTACGTACGCTACAGGCTGTTTAGCCTCACTCAACAATTGATTAGCAATAGCAACTTGCTTTAAATCTAACTCAGGTAAGTATTCATCAGCTGCAAGCCAAGGCTTAAAAGGGACTTGCGCCATTTGAATATCTTTTGGGATATCGACAAGTACAGGACCTGGTCGGCCGCTTTGCGCTAAATGAATTGCTTCTTGTAGTATCTCTGCTAAGTCTTCCGCTCGTTCTACCATGTAGCTGTGCTTAGTACACGAAAGCGACATACCTAGTACATCTATTTCTTGAAACGCATCTGAACCAATAGCTGCAGTAGGCACTTGGCCGGTGATCGCCAATAATGGTACTGAGTCCATCATCGCATCAGCAAGGGCAGTTATTAAGTTAGTTGCACCTGGGCCCGATGTTGCAAAACACACACCTAATTTACGCGTGCTGCGAGCATAACCAACAGCTGCAAACCCTGCACCTTGCTCATGGCGAGTAAGGTAGTGTTTGACTGGCGCGCCATACAGCGCATCGTAAATTGGCATAATAGCTCCGCCTGGGTAGCCAAATACTTCATTTACGCCGTGTTTGGCCAATAAGTCGATTGTTAGTTCTGCGCCTGTCATTAATAAACCCTCATTCCTCAGTGACAACCCAATTACATTTTTACGCTAAAAACTTTGCCCTTAAAACTAAAAAGCCCTCCGAACGGTTAAGTGCGGAGGGCTTTTTTAATGCTTAAGTTTTTAAAGCACTACGAAGCCCTCGCGGGAATAATCACCACGATAATAATCAGGACTAGGTTAAGTGCGTTTGTAAGCATGTAATTAATACCAAATTTTGTTCAATTATCGCGAAGGTTATTCCTTCGCTCTCTTTTTATATTAGTACCGCGCTAGGCCCTTTAAGTCAACACCAAAGTTAATCTAACAAAAAGACTAAAAGGCAATTTATCAGGTTTTAAAATTCATTATATAAGCTGGTAGTGGTTTTTTTATGCTCTAATTTTATTCTCAGAAATTCACTATTCTTATATCCCTTATTTAAGGTTTGATTAATTTTTGAGAATATTTTTATAAATAAAATTATTTATCACCTTCAGGTAATGCGTAGGTTCCCTTAAGCAGCTCTTAAGTATTATGGCATAGCATGGCGTTGTTATTTAAAACGAGCCTAAATATGAACATAACTAGCCAAACACCAGCACAAAAAAAGCCAAATCGTAGTAAGCGGTTTTACATTCACTGTAGTGCAAATGCCTTTGTAGTGATGATTGCCTGTTATTACTGTTTAGTTATAAACATTCCTTTTATTCAAGGTTCGTTTAGCGCCATCACCTCCCTTGCATCTTTTTCATGGCTATTTTTACTTTCAGTGCCACTGCTTTTGTTATGCCTTTTAATTATTTTCTTTTCAATAGTGTCGGTTAGATGGTTATTAAAACCAGTTAACTATCTTTTACTGATAATTTCGAGTGCCGTGCTTTACGGCTCATTAAATTACGGCGTCGTGTTTGACTATTCGATGATTCAAAACACGTTCGAAACGGATTCAAGCGAAGCACTGAGCTATTTAAACCCACAGCTCATAGCCTTTTTACTATTATTTTGTGCGCTACCTGTTTTTATATTAAGCAAAATAAAAATACACTTTACTCGCCCTCATCAAGAAGCGATTAGCCGCATAAAACTTATTATTGCCTGCTTAACGCTAATTGCTTTAGTGGTCGTAAACTTTTACGCCGACTACGCAGCCACTGGCCGCAATAACCGCATTTTGAAAAAAGAACTCATCCCATTTCAGTATCTCTCTAGCGGTTATAAATATGTGCGCGATCAACTGCTGTATACCAATATGGAATTTAAAAATATAGATGCAACACCCACTCTTATTGCGCCTAACACCACCAGCGTAACAGTTATCGTTGTTGGTGAAACCGCACGAGCAGAAAACTTTGCTTATCAAGGTTATAAGCGCAACACCACCCCTTATACACAAAAGCATAATGTAACGTATTTTAATAATGTGGCGTCTTGTGGCACCGCTACTGCTGTGTCTGTGCCGTGTATGTTTTCACTGCAAACACAAGATAACTTTGATCGATTAGAAGCCGACAACCAACAAAACCTGGTTGACTTAGCACAACAAGCTGGCAGCGACGTACTGTGGGTTGATAACAACAGCGGCTGTAAAAACGTATGCACCCGTGTTGTTAACATTGATATCCCAACCACCCCATCAGCGCTTTGCGATGGAAAATATTGTTTTGATGAAGCACTTCTTGCTCCACTTAAGCGCAAACTCGCTAATTTAAACCAAGCTAATACCGTTATCGTCCTACACATGATGGGCTCACACGGACCAACCTACTTTAAACGCTACCCAGAAAAATTTAAGCAATTTACGCCCACGTGCGACAGAAGCGACATTCAAAACTGCTCACTCGATGAATTAGTTAATACCTACGACAACACAATTGCGTACAGCGACTTTGTTAACGCCCAGGTAATTGAGCAATTAAAAGCGCTGCCAAACAACATAGATAAGCAGTTTTTATATGTCTCTGATCATGGTGAATCACTTGGCGAAGCCGGTGCTTATTTACATGGTTTTCCGTATAGCTTTGCACCTAGCACACAAACGCACGTTCCTCTTTATATGTGGGCTGATGAGCATAATCAGCGCATTACTAATACCTGTTTAGCTAATTTAGACACCCGCGCTGCACGCTCACACAACAATATTTTTCACACCCTTTTAAATTTAATTGGCATTAAAAGCAAAACGTATCAGGCATCGCTCGATTTACTTGCTAGCTGCCAAACAACACCAAGCGAAATAAAAATATGAGTAATAAAACCGTTATAAAACGCCAAGGCTTAATGCGCCTTATTTTTACCTTAAGCCATTCTTTTAACGGCTTAAAATGGATGAGTCGATTTGAAGCGGCGTTTCAACAAGAGCTAGCACTGTTTTCGTTACTCGGTGTGTTTGTGTGGCTACAAGAAATTGCACTAAGGGATAAATTACTGCTTATAGCCAGCCTGCTTTTTGTATTGTTTGCTGAGCTGGTAAATACGGCAGTTGAGGTTGTAGTTGATAGAATTGGCAGTGAATACCATGAGCTTTCGGGGCTAGCTAAAGATATTGCCTCTGCAAGCGTGTTTATAGCTATGCTAATTGCCGCTCTTATTTGGTGGGCTGTGTTATGGGCATAAAGCTAACTTTTATACCTAAAATACAAAATGCACTTGGCCCTGTATGGATTTTTGTTGTATTTGCTGTTTTGGCACTTAGCTTGTTAACACTTGCTCGCTTTGGTTTAAGTGTATGGCAAGGGGAGCGTGTATTTGGATCGCATGCGTGGTTATCTATATTTATAGGTGGTTTAAGAGTTGATATAGCCACTCTAAGCTACATTATTATGCCCGCATTACTACTTACTTTACTGATGCAAAGCGTAGGTTGGCAAAATAAAGTACGCGGCCTCATTAAAATTTATTTAGTGACGATGTCTGCTTTACTTGTTTTTTTTGAAGTGATTACGCCTACGTTTATAAACGAGTACGATTTACGCCCAAACCGCTTATTTATAGAATATTTAATTTATCCTAAAGAAGTCTCAAAAATGATTTTTTCAGGCTATAAGTTAGAAGTATTTATTGCTGTTATAGCACTTATTTTAAGCTGTAAATTTGCAAGTAAAGTATTTAGCAATCAATGGCAAAGCAAGTCATCACTAACAGGCTTAAATCAATCAATTTTAGCGCTTGTTTTAGTATGCTTAACTATTTTTGGCGCCCGCAACTCATTAGGGCACAGACCACTTAACCCAGCCATGGTCTCATTTTCTACCGATCATTTACTTAACGACTTAACCCTTAACTCACTTTATAGCGTCGCGTTTGCAGTTAAGCAACTTTCTAATGAGCAATCAAGCCAAGACTATTACGGTAAAATGCCCACCGATGAATTACTTAGTATTGTGCGTAGTAACATGCAAAATACGCAAGCCGCATTTAGTGATGTAACCGCCCCTACAAAAACGTTTCATGGCGCAAGTAATACAGGTAAACCCAAAAATTTAGTCATTATTTTACAAGAAAGTTTAGGTGCTCGTTATGTAGGCACGCTTGGCGGTTTACCGCTTACACCTAATATAGACGCCCTTTATAAACAAGGCTGGGGGTTTGATAATTTATACGCCACGGGTACACGTTCAGTACGTGGAATTGAGGCAGTAATTACAGGGTTTACACCAACGCCTTCGCGTGCAGTTGTTAAGCTTGATAAATCACAACGTGACTTTTTTACCATTGCTGATTTTTTAGCGAAGCAAAATTACAACACGCAGTTTATTTATGGTGGCGAAAGCCATTTTGATAACATGCGCAGCTTCTTTTTAGGCAACGGTTTTAAAAGTATCGTAGATACAAATAACTTTAAAAAAATAGACTTTAATGGCTCGTGGGGCGCATCAGACGAAGACTTATACGACCAAGCCGACATAGAACTTACTAAGCTTAAAAATCAAAACAAACCTTTTTTTAGCCTTATATTCTCAAGCTCTAATCATAGCCCGTATGACTTTCCTGACGATAAAATAACGCTGTACGATAAACAAAAACAAACCCGTAATAATGCTGCCAAGTATGCCGATTACGCACTAGGCACCTTTATCGAAAAAGCTAAAAAATCGAGCTACTGGGATGATACTGTATTTATAGTTATTGCCGATCACGACTCGCGCGTATCGGGTTCAAATTTAGTACCGGTTGATCACTTTAAAATTCCGGCCGTTATTTTTGGTAAAGGTATTACCCATAAACGAGATAGCCAACTAGCCAGCCAGCTCGATATTCCTGTTACTCTACTGTCTTTAATTGGCGCAAGTGGTAAGCACCCTATGATAGGTCATGATTTATCAAAGCCAATTAGCGACAACAAACAACGCGCAATGATGCAATACGACAAAAACTTTGCCTACATGCACGATAATAAAGTGGTGGTGTTACAACCACAAAAACCAGCAACCACCTATACGTATAGCAATAACCAGCTTGTACCATGTGAAAACGATGAGCAACTAGTTAAAAAAGCCCTAGCCCACGCGAACTTAGGTAATCTAGCTTATACAAATGGTTGGTATCATTAACCAAGTGACTTGATAATAAAGCCTTGTTAAAGTAACAAGGCTATTTTTATAAACCGAGTAAACATGAAAATCCTCGTTATTGAAGACTCTGAAGCACTAAGACGCAGCTTGCAAGTTGGCCTTAGCAACCTTGGTTTTACCGTAGATGAAACTGGTGATGGCTCAGAAGGGTTGAGTATGGCACTCAGTGGAAACTACGACCTCCTAGTACTTGATTTAATGCTACCGAGCGTTGATGGCATGAGTATTTTACAAGCACTGCGCAGCAGTAATAGCCAAAGCCGTGTGCTAATTTTATCGGCACGAAGTGAGCCTCAAGATAAAATTAGCGGCCTTATGAAAGGCGCTGATGATTATTTAACTAAGCCATTTTCGTTTGAAGAACTCCATGCTCGTGTCCTTGCATTACTTCGTCGTGGTTCACTGCAAAACCAACAAAATACCCTTACCGTAGGTGATTGCGTATTAGATCTGTCACTTAAAACTCTTCACTACAAGCAACATGCCATTGAGCTCACTCGCAATGAATACAAAATAATAGAATGCTTATTTAACGCCCCAGAGCGAGTATTAGGGCTTGAGCTTATAAGTGAAGCGGTGGTAGGTCAGTTTGATATGCTCTCTAAAAATGCGCTTGAAGCACACATCTCAACCATACGTAAAAAAGTAAGACAGTTTGATGGCGAGCTCCCGATAAAAAACAAACGTGGATTTGGTTATGTCGCAACAACAAAATAAAAGTCACTCAATAAAACGTAAACTCGTTAATAATATTAGCGCTGTGATCTCTGTTATTTTATTCACCATATTTTTAACCGTTGATCTAAGTGTTGATACTTGGGTGGAAGATCAGTTTAATCAGTCTTTAACTAACAAAGCTAACTACTTAAAAACCTTAGTTGAAGATGACAACAACGTGGTTGAATTTGATTTTGCTGGTGAGTTTATGTCGGAGTATGAAGCTGCAGATGCCACGGAGTTTTACCAATTATGGCATGGCCGTGATGTGTTTGAACGCTCGGACTCATTAGCGCTTTATGAAAATGCTAACCTGCCTTTTTTAGAAATGCCGATAAACGAATCTAAAATTATAGATTACGAGCTTCCTAACGGGCGTGATGGTCGCGCACTTATAAGTCACTTTGTAGCCCAAAAAGATGATAGAAATCCCACTCACTCTGCTGTTTTTAATACCATGACTCTTGCAATCGCAGCGCCCACCTCCGAACTTAATAAAGTACTGATTATTATTGATGTGGTCTTTATTTTAACCTGTGTACTTGGTGTGTTTGGTGTGCGCTATTTAGTGACACGTATTGTAAATAAAGGTCTGCACCCGCTACACAACTTAAACGACCAAATTAAGTTACTCGATATTACCGGTGTTGCGCAAACAATAGAAAGCGACTTTAAAGTAGAAGAAATAGAACCTATACGTAACGAGCTAAATAAGTTTATTACCGTTAATCAGCAACTCTATAGTAATGAAAAACGCCTAACAAGCGACATTGCACACGAGCTTAAAACCCCAATAGCTGAACTCATAAGCCTCTCAGAGGTGGCTATTCGCTACCCTGACGATAAACGAATTAGCGACACCTATACCAGTGATGTGCTTAATATTTCACAGCGTATGAAAACGATTGTTAGCAACCTATTACTGTTGCAGCGCTCAAGTAGCAGTGCAATGCAATTAAATGCACAAAATATCATTCTAAATAACCTAGTAAATCAAATTGTTGATGAGCTGACCTTTAAGCACCCAACTATTAAAGCGCGTTTAAATAATGAGATAACTGACGAGTTTACACTTAATGCTGACGAATTTAGTTTAAATACCATTTTATGTAACTTAATCGATAACGCACTATTTTATGGACTCCCTGAGGCACCAATTAAATTAACTGCCGTAAATAACAGCACAAACATGACCATCTCTGTTAGTAACAAAGTAAATAAACCACTAAGTAGTGAACAGCTCACTGCTATTTTTGACCCGCTCTATCAGCTAGATTCATCTAGAACTAATAACCAGCGCCATGGTTTAGGATTATCAATTGTACAGAGCTTATGTAACTTAAATGGCTTTACTATTACGGCCAGTAATACCGAAAGCAATACGTTAACGTTTATATTAACGTTACCTCTGAAGTAAATTTAGGTTAGTATTTACACTACTAACCTTCGAGATTTTAAGGACAAACCATGAATGCTCTTACCCGTGTTAGCCACTTTTTTATTGTGGCATTACTTATAACATTTAGCCTTAACAGCTATGCTGCTCCTGCCATATACAAGATAGAAAAAAATGGCGTCAGCTCTTACTTATTTGGCACTGTACACGTTGGTGATGCCAGCATGAAAGGCTTACCTAAAAATGTAACCGATGCAATTAGTGCAAGCAAAGAAGTGATTGTTGAAGTTGATATAAGCAAACTTACTCCACTTGAAATGCAGCAGCGTTCAATGCCATTTATGATGCTAAGTGACGGTAAAACACTGCAAACTGAGCTTTCAAAGCAAAATTATACCAAGCTAAAAGATTACTTTGCTAAAAAGTCGATTGATATTGCTATGTTTAATGGCTTAAAGCCTTGGGCTGTTATGGTGACTATGATGCAAATTGAATTTCAAAATGCAGGTTATTCAGATAAAACCGGCATAGACAAGCAAGTGCTTAGTTATGCTAAAGAGCATAATATTAAAATTGGCGAGCTTGAAACCCTAGAACAACAACTACAAATGTTTGATGGTATGGCGCTATTAAGCAATGAAATGATTGAAGAAACCTTTGAGCAACTCAGCGATATTAATACTTACTTTATCAAATTAGTTAATGCCTGGAAAAACGGGGATATGGATACACTAACCGATTACTACAACATGAGTTTTGATGACAGTAATTACGGTGAAATTAGCGAGCAAGTAATGCTAACTAACCGCAATAATAATTGGGTTAAACAACTCACACCGCGTTTAGCAAACGAGCAACTATTTATTGCCGTAGGCGCTCTGCATTTACCTGAAAAACACGGGTTACTTAAACAGCTACGAGATAAAGGCTTTAGCGTTACTCGTCTTTAAAATAAAAATGGGTTGAGTGAATTTTCGCTCAACCTTTCTCTGAGTTTTTAATTAAAGTCTTCCATTTTTAAGTAATTCTCTATTCCTTCAATTTTGTCTGCCGCATGATGATTTACATAAATCACAGTACTTGTATTAGCAGCACAAATTTTCTCTATTAGTAGCAGTACACGTTGCCTGTTTGCTTCATCTAAGCCTAAGCAAGGCTCATCTAAAATAAGTAGCGTTGGATGCTTTACCATAGCCCGCACAATTAATAACATACGTTGATCGCCGTACGACAGCTGAGTAAATGAGGTGTTTTGTTTGTCACTTAAACCAATAAATGCCAGCCACTGCTTAGCAATATTAATTTGTGCGTCGCTCGGCTTTTGATATAAACCTATGCTGTCATAAAAACCAGATATAACAGTATTTAAAGCCGATATACTTACGCGATAATCCATATGTAGCGCGTTAGATATAAAACCAATATGCTGTTTTATATCCCAAATACTCTCCCCGGTTCCGCGTTTAAAACCGAACACTCCAATGTCATTGTTATAACACTGTGGGTTATCACCTGTTATTAAATTTAATAGGCATGTTTTACCTGAACCGTTCGCTCCAGTAAGCTGCCAATGCTGATGCTTTTTTATAGTCCAATTGAGATTTTTGAATATGCTTACGTCACTATAACTAACTTTAGCATTACTCAATTTAACTAAGGTATTACCAGTGAATGTCTTTTGCTCTTGCTCGGCGTCAGGAGATGGCACATCCAATGAAGTATGCTCTAAATGAAGTAGTTTTAGTAAGTCACTTAATTGCTCACTGTCTGGCTTTGCCAAAGTATGTAACAAGCAACCTTGGTTTACATAGCCATAGTGAGTAATGAATGAAGGGATTTCGTCTAGGCGGTTTAGTACAAAAACAAAAGTAATCGTGTGGCTAAGCTCTATGAGTATTTTATTAAGTTGCTGGCAAGATTGTACGTCGAGTCCATCAAATGGCTCGTCAAGCACGACTAACTCACTATGGGAGCTGAATGCTTTTATAAGTAGGAGTTTACGAGTTTCACCCGTTGAAAGTTCTCTAAAATGCCTATTTAGTAATGAGCTAAATTTAAATAATTCTATTAGCTGCGCTAATAACTCACCATTATTACTATGCTCTGCAAATATAAGGTCTTTAACGAGGCTATGCTTTTCATGCTCTAATTCTTGGGCCAGTAACTGTTTATGCGAATCTGAAGACACGAGCATAAGTTTATTAATACTACTTATACGCTTACCACTTTCGCACTTAGCTTCACCAACTAACGCAGCTGTCAGTGCAGATTTACCGGCTCCATTAGCACCTAGAAGCAGCCAATGTTCTCCTAGATTCACTTGCCAATCTAGGTTGCATATGTCGTAACGACTTTTGCCTTGTCCTTGTAAGTAACCATTAAATTGCTCAAGCGTAATTGACTGCACTAACTTTTCCTAATAAACCTTAAAACAGCAAGTTAACGCATATTAAAAGTGCTTAGCAAGCTTGTTATCTGCAAAATTAATTTATTTCACTAGGGCGTATTGATCTTTGTGGATTGAAATTTGTTCAATCTAGGGGCGATTAAATCGCGGCGCGAGATTTGTAACCTAGTGGGCTAAGTCAAAACCGAGTAACAAAGAGTTAATCGTCTCTAGAAAGAACCCAATGGGCAGCGCATGTTTGGTATTTATGCTGCGTTATCGCCTATTTATGGGGAATAACCACACTACATAGGCTCTGCCTTGCCTAAAAACCAAACAGTCTGCTGCAAATTCAACTACCAAAGATCAACACGCCCTAGCAACGCTAATACTATTTAATGCGTCTTTAATTGCTTGCTGACTTATTGGTTTATGAATATGAAGGTTAGCCCCGTATTTATAAGCTCGCTCTATATCATTTTGTGAAGTATTTGCTGTTATAACAATAATTGGCATTACTTTATTAAGATCAGAGCGTATTTTTTTAATCGCCTCAAACCCATCCATTACTGGCATATTTAAGTCCATAAAAACAATATCGTATTGATTTTCACTCACCATATCGCACGCGACTTTGCCGTTTTCAGCGCAATCATAGCTTAAACCTAATAAGCTAAGTATGCGGGTCAGTAATATAGTATTTAATGGATTATCTTCAACGACTAAACACTTTAGTTTGTCATTTATTTTACGAGGGTTTGGGAGAGCTTTACTGGCAATTATTGGTAAGTGCAAAGATACCAGCGCTCCATGGGCTTCATTATTTTTGAAGGTAATTTCACCGTGCAACGCCTTTACAACATACTGAACCCGAGTGAGACCTGTTCTTAATCCTTGAAAATGGTTTGTTTGTTTAAATGAGTCAAATTCAAGATCAGTAATCTCTTTCGAAAAACCACAACCAGTATCACTTACAATTACACAAAGTTCATCATTAAAAAGCTTTGCAGAGACAGTAATTTCACCCTCTATCGTAAACTTAATAGCGTTACTGATTAATTCTGTAAGCGTATGCTGCAAACGTTGATGATCCAATTTACATACACAATTTAATGATTTATCTAAACAACTAACTAGTTTTAGGCCTTTTTGCTGACAAGCATGCTCGTAAGCCATTAGTACTTTATTACACGACTCTAAAAGGTTTTCATTTTTAAATTGCGGTACCCACTTACCTGTACTTAAAGCGTGCAAGTCCTGCAGTTCATCTAATATGGCTATTAACCTAAGTGCGCAGTAATTAGCTTGGGTTTTAATGCTTTTCTGCGTATCAGAAACCTTTAACTCCTCAATAGACGTAATAAGACCCTGTAAAGGTGTTCTAAATTCGTGACTTGCTCTGGCAATAAAATGTTCTTTATTTTGACTCACTTGTTGAGCGAACTCTTTTTGTTTTTGGTATTTAGACAATGCATTACCTATTTCTTTTTCCATTGGCATAAATACAAATCTTAACTCTACAAGTAGTAAAAACATCGCCATAAGCCAAAATAATAATTCAAGGTTAGATACCCAGTTCAATTTTTGGACAGCTTGCTCTTCAAATAAATTCACTGCATGATCTAGTTGCTTTAATAGCTCTTCAACCTCAGTTACAGAGAATATACGCTTATCTACTTGGCCTTGTTGATAAAGCAAATTTTCCGCTTGCTGGATATATGTTGCAACTTGGGAATCTAGTTTATGAGGAGCTAACGTATACAGCTTAATAAGCTTAGGTGTAAGGTATTGATACTCTCCATTACCATTTTTTGAAAGTAAGTAATTATGAGTTTTTTTGAATGATACAACTGACGCTTTTAACGCTTTAGTATGCTCAGAAATATTTGTTGCCGATAATAATAACTCATTACTATGCCAAGCTATTTTTTGAGAAAGCATTCTCTGCTTACCAGCCATATTTATTATTTTTGCGTCGTATTTTTGCACCGAAAAATAATACTGCATAAGTGATGCTGATGTGCTTATTAATAGTGCTATTGCTATTAATGCCCATCGGTAACGAGTACGGATATTCGCGACAACTTTAAACATACTAAGCCTTGTTTTTGTTTTAAGTGTAGCTCAATTTTTTAGAACTAATAAGCAGCTTAAATAATGATTATTAAATAAAAAAGCCCAACTAAAAAGTTGGGCTAATAAAATAAAACTATTTAACTATCTATTTTCTAAACGGTTATAGTCGAACATTCCATATTCTATCCCACGATATTTTTTAGCAGTATCGTGCAATATATCGCTGTATTGCCAAAACTGTGGATGAGTACGTCGAATACCAAACTTAGATTTCAATGCACCATAATCAGCTTCTATTTGCATCATAGGCAATTGCTCGGCAAAAGCATTTACTTGCTGCTCGTTATTTAAATACCAAATAGCTGCTGGATAATCTCCGATAAACCCAGGAACAATAGTCGCGGTATCTTCATCATAAGCACGTTGGCCATCTTCGTTTAATAAACTAGATATATTGTAGTGCGCATTATGATGAATAATAGTGTAGCCCTTATGGCTATTATCTTCTTGCTTTACAAGTATAAAAGAAAGCTGAGGTAATAAGTTAACCGCTTTTGCTGGCATTTCACTTATTACATTTAACGGCTTTGGCACTTCAGTGTAGTTGTATTTTTCACTTAAAACTGGCGCTAAGGCTTCTTTCATCAAGGTATATAGTTCATGCTGTGGATCATCAGTTTCATAGTTAATACCACTGGGTTGGCTAAATTCTCGGTTACTTTTAAAGAACTTAGATAAGTCAGGTGGTGAATTACGGTACCACTGCTTTTTGATTTGATTACGCTTGTGCTCAGGTAATAGAGCTAAAAAGTTTTGCTCTCCCTCTAAACGTAAAAAATCCATATATAAACGTGTAACCAATTGATGGCCTATATTTCCGTATACATCAAAGCCTGCCACAAGCAAATAATGAATACGTTCAAATAACGCATAATCAAGTATCCACGTGGTTTTAGGCTCTTGACCAATAAAACCTTTAACAACAGTTGCACTATCAAAATGGCGGAAAATAGTCAGCGCAGCATTTTTATTATGCCCATCACCTTTCCAAAGCAAGTCAGTTGTAAGATGCTCGCCACCTTTAAACATTTCGTTAGCAAGCTCAACTTTTGCCTGTAAATATTTTTTCTCACGAACTGAATATTTAACCCAGCTAGAAATAGGTAACGCATTACTTTCCTCTGCAGCAGGAAGTTCTAGCGCTTCTTCATGTTGCATTAGCATTTCCCCTACAGCAGGAGTCGCAACCTTATCAGGATCAGCAAATGCCACCCAGAAGTGATCATTTATAACATTTAAAGCAATCTGACCACGACAAACAGGCCCTTTTATAAAGCCCATAATAATTAACTCGGCTTCATCAAGCATAAATTGATATTTAGAATTAATAGGAATAACTTCAAAAGTTTTAAATGGGTTAGATGCTGACTTAGGCTCATAACTCGGCATTTGCGTAACTGTATAATCTGGCGCAATAAACTGCTCGTACAAACGCAGTAATTTAGCTTCATTAAGCTCAAGTGGTAAATGCGTTTTAGAAAGTATGGTTGTACGCTCTTGCATAAAACGATAATAAACACGGCTAACTTTAGGGTCATCGTATGGACGACGCGTATTAATTAACTTTATTTCCTCACCAGGAGGCGTACTTGAGCGAACTAGTTTAAAAAAGCTTTGTGGGTTCTCTGACGTAAAATAAATATGTGCTAAAAACCAATGTTCATAAATATAACGTGCTGATAACTGATACTTTAAGTTATCTTGATTTAAAAATGCTTCCCAGCCCTTTATTTTATTCTGATCATACTTACTTGGTGGCTCAATATGTGACATTTTACCGCCATTTTTAAGCCAGTTCTGTAAATGATTAAACTCTTCGCGCGAAACCCCAGGTAAACCATAAGGCATACCGCCATGAGGTTGCTCGTCAGCTAATCGGTCAAACTCCCCCATTGTTGCACAGGTTTGCGAACGCCCTAATGAAAAATCAAATTCATCATCTAGCACTTCATTAGTTGGTAATTCATAGCTTTGCTTTAACACTAAACTATTAAATAAAACACTTCCCGCTAAATTCGCTTCCTCACTTTGCACGCGTTCATTTAAAACTGGCGTAAAGTTTTTTTCTCGCCATTGCTGTGTATTGGTTGCATCAAATAATAAACGGCTTGGGGTCGTTGCCAATAAACGAGTTCCATCGTAAACAAGCTCTTTACTCAAACCTCGGTCAATACCTTCAGGGGATGAGAGCTTAAGCTGGCAAGGTGCATCGTAACAACCATGGCAAACGACGCAGCGGGTATCGAGCACTGGTTTTACATTTTGTAAAAAATCAGCTCCAGCAAGAGTAGAATGCGGAACGATACGCTCTTGTGCTTGTTCAGGGCCAAATAAATCATCGTAATGTGCATTACCTAAGTAAGCACAACCACTAAGGATAATTAATACAAATGTACTTATTATTATTTTTTTCATTCGTCCTCGTCACCTAAATCGAAGGTGGGCATCATATCCATTTGAGGAGAAACGAATGTTTTCTGACCTTCAGTATTCAAAACAATACTTAAAAGAGGCCCATGCGTTAATGTTATCTGCGCATCATGCTCTTGCTCTAATATACTTAAATACAGAGAATCAGTTATAAGCAACTCATAACCGCTAACGGTAATAGCTACACTGCTATCTTCACTTGGATTTTGGCAAATTTGAGCAAGTAACTCATCATCAAGTCCAATTGATATTTCAAAATCAGGCTGCTCTAAATCTCTATCACTTAATGATTCATCTAATAGAAATAAAGGAAGGGTTAAATTGCTATCTTGTTCAAATTCCATTGCGTTCTCTGCACTTTCTGACGATTTAATTGGCGAGTATTATAACAAACTAGCGAGTAAATTAACGCTAAAGCTAGTGTAACTGTTTAAACGTCATCTATAACAGATTCGATCACCGAAAATACAGCACCTTGAGGGTCGCATATAACACTAAAACGACCAACATCGGGGATATCTGTTGCAGGAACACATACTTGTCCACCTAAGCTAGCGGCTTTATTTACTGCTGTATCGCAGCTCTCTACTGCAAAGTAAATCATCCAATGAGCAGGAATATCTTCAGGCCAGTCGCTTGTCATCTCAAGCATACCGGCAATTGGCTGTCCACCGACTAAAAATAAAGTGTAATCCATACCGTCCATTGGCTTTATTTCACTTTCCCAGCCTAGTAAAGCACAGTAAAAGTCTCTACTTACTTTACTATTTCTGGTTGCTAACTCATGCCAATAAGGAGTGTTTAATTCACCTAAGTGCTTACAACCTTTATGCTCATTTCCTTGCCATAGTGCAACAGTGGCACCTACAGGATCTTTTAGCATCAACATTCGTCCTGCATTCATAACATCATGAGGACCGGCAATAACTTCAGCACCTAGTTCTTTAGCTTTTAGCGCACAATCATCAACATTATCGACGGCAATGTAAGCCAACCAATGACTTGGGATCCCTTCACTAATTTGCTCTTTAGGCATTTCATACATAGCGGCTATATCACCACCTTGCTTTTGTAGCATAGTGTAATATATGTCCTCCCCAATAGGTTGATCGTCATACCCCCAATCAAATAATGAGGTATAAAACGTCTTACCATCTTTCCAATTATGGGTACAAAGTTCTGACCAACAAAAAATACCATGTGGGTGATTATCAATTTCACTCATTATTAAACCCTTATTATTCTATTTTTATCTAAACGAGCTCTGTCACATTTTATAAACTACATAATTGAACAGATCATAAATTGAGATTAGAGCAATAACTAAGCGGAGTCGATAAAAGAAGGGCAAGAATTCGTTATTCAGTTGTTTCATATATGAGGTTTTTAACGCAGTTAGCGTCAGATTTAATCCCTCAAATTGATTAGATATTATTGCTGATTGATATAAATTATTTACTAAGAAGTCCTTCGCTCTAGAGGAATCCCTGAATCACTTTTTTGCAGACGTAAAAAAGCCCGAATCATTAGATTCGGACGCTCTACAATATAAAATCGGTACGCTACGCAGTATATCAGCGTCGGGAGTCGCTACGCTCGCCCGCCCTACGTGATGTGTGTTGATGTGAGTGTGTGTTAATTGCGCGCATTTCACTTTTCTGCAGACGTAAAAAAGCCCGAATCGTTAGATTCGGGCTTTCTACAATGTGAAGTCGGTGCGCTACGCAGTAGGATGTCGTAGTGCCCACAGCGGTGGAGAGCCACAGTGAAATGCTACACTATCATCGGCCTGTTTCGTTTCACTACTGAGTTCGGCATGGGCTCTTGGCTATTTACTAAATCCCAGACAGCAAAAAACCCGTCACATTGCTGTAACGGGTTTCTTTAATTTGAAGCCTGGTAATGTCCTACTTTCACATAGCAAATGCTACACTATCGTTGGCCGGGGGTCGCCTTCGAGCTGTTTTGTTTCACTACTGAGCTCGGCATGGGCTCTTGGCTATTTACTAAATCCCAGACAGCAAAAAAACCGTCACATTGCTGTAACGGGTTTCTTTAATTTGAAGCCTGGTAATGTCCTACTTTCACATAGCAAATGCTACACTATCGTTGGCCGGGGCTCGCCTTCGAGCTGTTTTGTTTCACTACTGAGCTCGGCATGGGCTCTTGGCTATTTACTAAATCCCAGACAGCAAAAAACCC
>NZ_AUTP01000110.1:0-18591 GCF_000498075.1 Pseudoalteromonas sp. TAB23 | reverse complement strand
AGCTTAAATAAGCTGCCGTTTTTGTATTACATACATATTACTAAAATAGCTCTTCTTCTGTTTTAGTGTCTTCTTCAAATATATCGTTAGGCTGAGATAGCACATACTTTGTAGGTGCGGTGCCTTTTTCAAAATATTCAAATCGACTTGTGTAGTCATTTTTATGGCTAAGTAAGCCTGTAGCTAAATCAATACGAATAGAAACAAGTCCCTCAGGCGGCTCAATTGGGGCTTCAGGCTTGCCTTCAAGTGCCGCTTTCATAAATTCAACCCATGCTGGCTGCGCGGTTTTAGCGCCAGATTCCGCACCTGATATTTGGCTGCTATCTAGGTTGTTATTATATGTAGAGCGACCAAGAGCGTTGCCCGGATTATCAAAGCCAACCCAAACTGAGGTCATCACATTACTATTAAAACCGCTAAACCAGGTATCTACTGAGTCATTAGTTGTGCCTGTTTTACCTGAAATATCGCGACGATCTAGCGCTTGTGCTCGCCAACCGGTTCCACTCCAACCTGTTTTATGAGCCCAGCTACCACCCCCCCAAATTGCACTATTCATAGCATCAGCAATTAAAAATGCATTTTGCTTAGAAATAATTCTCGGCGCACATTTTTTCGTTTGCTCCATTTCATCATCACTATTATGCATCGAGAGTACATTGTGTGTTGGCAAAGGCTCTTCGTCACAGGCAAGAGCAGGGTTTGCTTTAAACAATACATTGCCGTAAGCATCTTGAATTTCTGAGATAAAGTAAGGTTCAATTAAGTGACCACCGTTGGCAAATGTACTCATGCCTCTTGCAAGTTCAAGAGGAGTAATGGAAGCACTACCAAGTGCTAATGATTCACTGCGATTAATGTCAGCGTCTTTAAAACCAAATTTTAGTAAGTGATCAGCTGTACGTTGCAATCCAACACCACGTAGTAAGCGCACCGAAATAACGTTTTTAGACTGTGCTAAAGCACGGCGAATTCGAATAGGACCGTTGTAAACAGCAGGGCTGTTTTTAGGACGCCATGCTACGCCTTGGCTCTTATCCCATTGGTTTATAGGTGCATCATTTAATATAGACGCAAGCGTATAACCTTTTTCAAGTGCTGCTGAATATATAAAAGGTTTTATATTAGAACCCACTTGACGCTTAGCTTGTATCGCTCGGTTGTATTGACTTTGCTCAAAGCTGTAACCCCCTACAATAGCTTTTATTCTACCGTCTTGTGGATCGAGGGATACAATAGCGCTTGATGCTTCTGGTATTTGGCTTAATAAGTAGTTGTTATCTTCGTTTTGACGTACCCATATTTGCATACCTGGCGTTAAAATATCAGTAGCTGCTTTTGGAGCAAAGCTTTGGCGGTAGCGAGTAATATACTTACGCGCCCATTTTAAGCTATCCCAAGTGAGGGTTGTTTGCTCACCGTTTTTAAGTAGTACTGTAGCTGTTTTATTATTAACACTGAGTACTGCTGCAACTTTTAAAGTGCCTAACTCATTTACGCTCTGTAATTTATTGAGTATTTGTTGCTCAGTTAAAGCTGGTTGTGTTTCAGGATTCCATAAAACATCAGTTGGACCTCTAAAACCATGACGCATATCGTAACTGTGTAAGTTATTTACAAGTGCGTTTTGCGCTGCTTTTTGAACCTTTGACTCTACTGAGGTAAAAATTTTAAAACCAGAGTTGTAGGCTTTATCTACCCCATAGCGCGAAACCATTTCAGCGCGCACCATTTCAGAGATATACGGTGCGTATAAGTTTATTTCTGCACCGTGAAAATAAGCTGTAATAGGTTGGCTAGTTGCTTCGTTATATTGCTCTTGTGTTATATAGTCTTCGGTCAGTAAACGGCCTAAAACTACATTTCGGCGTGCTTTTGCACGCGTTGGGTTACGAATTGGGTTTAAAGCTGAAGGTGCTTTAGGTAAACCTGCAATCATCGCCATTTGTGCAAGTGTTAAATCTTTTAGCTCTTTACCGTAATAAACTTGCGCTGCTGCACCAATACCGAAAGCACGATTACCTAATTCTATTTTATTAAGGTAAAGCTCTAAAATTTCGTCTTTTGTTAACACTCCTTCAATATGAAGCGCTATAAATATTTCTTTAACTTTACGAATATATGCTTTTTCGCGTGTTAAAAAGAAATTACGAGCAAGCTGCATAGTAATAGTACTTGCACCTTGTTTTTTCTCGCCAGTAGATATAAGAACAACAGCCGAACGTACTATACCAATAGGGTCTATGCCT
Organism: Pseudoalteromonas sp. TAB23; assembly: GCF_000498075.1. Lineage (NCBI taxonomy): Bacteria > Pseudomonadati > Pseudomonadota > Gammaproteobacteria > Alteromonadales > Pseudoalteromonadaceae > Pseudoalteromonas > Pseudoalteromonas sp. TAB23. The sequence continues at coordinate 16,339 of NZ_AUTP01000110.1, read as the reverse complement.
ATATGATCGTAAAATCGATTATCTTCTGTCGCTAAAAATGCATTAATGAGTGTTTGAGGAATTTCATCAATAGTCACTGGAATACGACGTTTTTCACCAAATTGATTGATTAAAAGCCCATCTTTAGTGAATACTTGCATAGGAGTTTGTAATTGCACGTCTTTTAAAACTTGCACACTGGGGATATCAGGTTTAACGTAGTAATAAAGACTGATCAAAGTAATCAGACCAATTAACACACAAATGATAAAAAATTGTAAAGTTCGTTTTAATAAAATCACTTATATTTCCCTAAATGGACTCCCAATTGCGAGTTTTGACTGCTAGTATATATTGATTAAAAAATGAATAATATTTTTTCATATAAAAATTATAACTTGTTTATTATTAAAACAAAGGCCAAGTTGAAACATGCTAAGTCAACTATTTCAAAAACCGTCCCAAATGATGGTAGGAATTGATATTGGATCACACTCTATTAAGGCTGTGCTTTTACGTGAAATTGAAACTGGATTTCGACTCGAAGCACTTGCAATTGAGCCGATGCCAAAAGGCGCAATGAGTGAGCGCACAATTCAAGATATTGAAGCGATTGGTAACGTAATTACAAAATTAAGAAAAAAATTACCAAAGTCGTTAAAATCTGCAGCAGTGGCTGTTTCTGGCCAAACAGTCATTACAAAAGTGATCTTCATGGATGTATCGTTAACTGATGCTGAACTTGAGTCGCAAATTGAAATTGAAGCCGATAGTTTAATTCCATATCCTCTTGATGAAGTGAGCCTCGACTTTGAGAAGCTTTCGACGAATGAGGCCGATCCTAGTAAAATGAATGTTTTGCTTTCAGCTGCTCGTACTGAGAGTGTAGAAGCGCGAGTTGGCGCTTTAGAAGCTGCAAATTTAGAAGCTAAAATAGTTGATGTAGAAAGCTATGCATTAAGTCGTGCAATGGATGTGTATTACCAACAATTACCTAGCGACGCATTTAATAAATGTGTGGCTGTGGTTGATATTGGTGCGGTTTTAATGCTCGTGAGCGTTGTTCAAGCTGGGGAAACAATTTATACACGTGACCAAGTTTTTGGTGGCGACCAATATACAAATAGTATTGTTGCTTATTATAATAAAGGATTTGATGAAGCTGAAATTGGTAAAACATCAGGTGATTTACCGCCAAACTACACATTTGAAGTATTAGCCCCCTTTCAAACTTCGTTACTTCAACAAGTGCGACGCGCGGTGCAAATGTTTTTAACAACCAGTGGCAAAGAGCAAATCGACTATATTGTATTAACAGGTGGTACATCGATGATTAAAGGTATTGACCGATTACTCATTGAAGAACTAGGTATTCACTCTGTCGTTGCTGAGCCTTTTGAAAATATGGAAATTTCTCCAAAAGTAGATCGTAATGTAATGCAGCGTCACAAAACGCAGTTTGCAATTGCGACAGGGTTGGCATTAAGGAGCTTTTCAACATGCCACATATAAATCTACTTCCTTGGCGTGAATCGCAGCGCGAAGAATCGAAAAAGAAATTTGTAACTATACTTATTGGTGTCGTTATACTTTGTTTTGCGAGTATGTACTTATTAAGCTCTTTTTATAGTGCATTAAAAGACGGTCAAAACTTAAAGAATAACTATTTAAGCTCAGAAATTAGCATGCTAGATAAAAAAATAAGTGAAATTAGAAGTTTAGATAAAAGAAAAGAAAACTTACAACAGCGTATGAGACTCATTGAAGAATTACAAAGCAGCCGTAATTTGGGTACGCAAATAATGGATGAAGTTGCCAAAATAGTACCGGGTGGGGTTTATTTAACAAAACTCGAGCGCAGAGGCAGCCAAATACATGTATTGGGACGCAGTGAATCTAATAACCGTTTATCAACTATGCTGCGCCAAGTACAAAGCTCATATTTACTAGAGAATCCTTCAATGCAAGGCATTGTTGCAGGCGATCAATCTTCGCGTTTACTTAGTGATTTTAATATGGAATTTTATGTAAAACCATTTGATAAAATTGGTGAGGTTAGCGATGAGCCTTGATTTTAAAGCACTGAGTGAAATTGATTGGAATGAAATAGAGCTTGATAACATTGGCGATTGGCCTATTGCAGTTAAAGCAATTTGCTGTACGTTTGTTGCCGGACTTGTATTGTTTTTTAGTTATAGCCTATTAGTTTCTGATGAAATTGATAGTTACCACAGTGCAGTTGCGAAAGAGGTCGAGTTACGCACAACTTATCGTACTAAATACGCAGTCGCGAGTAAGCTTGAGATCTACCGTCAACAAATGATTGAAATGGAAGATAAGTTTTCACAATTATTAAAACGTTTACCTACCTCTAACGAAACCCCTGGTTTACTTGATGATTTGTCGTATGTTGGCACAACAAGTGGTCTGACTTTTTTAAAAATAGGTTGGTTACCAGAAGTCGAGAAAGAATTTTATACTGAATTACCGATTAAAATAGAAGTGATAGGGACCTACCATGAATTTGGTGAGTTTGTGGGTAAAGTAGCTCAGTTACCACGAATTGTAAGCTTACATGACTTTTCTATTTTATCATCGGGCGATAAACAGTTAACATTTAGTGTTGTTGCAAAAACATATCGTTATGAAGAAGGGGTTAAAAAATGAAGCTCCTTCGCGTAGTACCTGTAGTAATGGTGTTTGTTTTGAGTGGTTGTAATGATGATACGTCTGAGCAAAAAGAATTTATTGATCAAGTAAAAGCAAGCACAACACCAAAGGTTGAATCAATTCCTGAGCTGACAAAGTTTGAAATATTTGAGTACAGTGCTGGTCAGCTACGTAGCCCGTTTGTAGCGCCTCAGCCTGAGATAATTCAAAATAAATTAACGCAAGTAAAAAACTGTTTGCACCCAGATCAAGAGCGTCGCCGCGAACCGTTAGAAAAATACCCGCTAGATAACTTAGCAATGAAAGGCACAATTGGTTCTAGTGGACAAATATGGGCATTAATAACAGCAACTGACGCTACTTTGCATCGTGTAACGGTAGGGAATTACCTTGGTAGTTATGATGGCAAAGTAAAAACAGTAAGTAACGACTATATAGAGTTAGTGGAATTAATCCCTGATGGGTCTGGCTGTTGGAAAGAGCGCTTGACTAAATTAGAAATGTTAGAGGCGGCAACAGATGGCGCAAATTAATAATAAAAAAGGTAAAAATAGCATGCATAAGGATGTACTTTGGCTTCATCGTATTTCACAAACATTACTGGCTGCTGTTGCTTTAGTCACTGTAAATTCAGCCGTTGCAGGGCCGTTACTTTATGATGTTCGTTATAATCCATTACTTAAAGGCGAAACTGAGTTACAGCTAGTTTTTGATGAAGAGTTAACGCTTGAGCCAAAAGTTCAGGTGTTTAATAGCCCAGCCCGAATCGAAATGTTTTTTGATACCGCAGAGTTAGAGGTTGGTTTAAATGATGTTGAAGTTAATCAAGCTGGAATTAGCAGTGTTACTAATGTTTTAACTAACAGTGGTTTAAAGGTAACGGTAAACTTAGATAGATTAAAAATTTATGAAACTGAAGTTCATAACAACTTAGTATCAATACGCGTGTCTGATAATCCTCTTACAGAATCTGAAAATGAAGATGTAGCGATGGACTCAGGTGACGTAAGTGGAAATTACATCAACCGTATCCAATCAATTGATTTTAGACGTGGTGAAAAGGGCGAAGCGAAAGTACTCGTATTTTTACAAGACACTCAAGCTGCAATTGAAGTCCATGAAAGTGGCGGTAAAATTTACGCTGACTTTCATCACACCGATATTTTAGATGACCTACTTTATGAATTAGATGTATTAGATTTTGGTACTGTTGTAAGTAATATCGAGACTTTTAAAGAAGACGGATTAAGTCGTGTCGTTATTGAGCCAAACGCTCAGTTTACATTTACGTACCAGCAAATAGATAATATTTTAACGCTGACGGTAGAAAAAGATGAAACGCAAAACGCCTATTTAGATGGTGGCGTTGAGTATCAAGGTCGCCCTATGACCTTAAATTTTCAAGATATCTCTGTGCGAGCAGCACTACAAATTATTGCGGGTTATAACGATTTTAACTTAGTAACCAGTGATTCAGTGACAGGTAATATAACACTGCGCTTAGATGGCGTACCGTGGGATCAAGCGCTTGACGTAGTATTGCGTATTAAAGGGCTAGACAAACGGATGGATGGCTCTATTTTAATGGTAGCGCCTGCAGAGGAGCTTGCGGCACGTGAAGCTAAAGATTTAAAAGCTAAACAGCAAGTTGAAGACTTAGAACCACTCTATAGTGAATACATTCGATTAAACTATGCTAAAGCCGAAAATTTTGCTGACTTATTAAAAACAGATAGGAACAGTATTATAACTGCCCGTGGTAGTGTATCGGTTGATCAGCGTACAAATACTTTATTGGTAAAAGATACTGTAAAGAGTATAGAAAACATTCGCCGGATGATAGAAACACTCGATATTCCGGTACAGCAGGTTGTAATCGAATCTCGAATGGTAACTGTGCGCGATAACGTTACTGAAGACTTAGGCGTACGCTGGGGGTTTAGTGATCAAGGCAGTAGTGTTGGTATTTCTGGCTCCCTTGAAGGCGCAGAAGGTATTTATAACGCGACATCAACTTCAAATGCGCCAAGTATTTCAGATCGATTAAATGTAAATTTACCAATTTCTAATCCTGCGGCCAGTATTGGTTTGCACATAGCAAAGTTGGCTAACGGTACATTAATTGATTTAGAGCTAAGTGCTCTTGAAGAAGAGAATAAAGGCGAAATTATTGCTAGTCCGCGTATTATAGCGGCTAATCAGCAAAAAGCGCGAATAGAGCAAGGTACTGAAATCCCTTACACTGAGTCAGCTTCAAGTGGTGCTACTACTGTAAGCTTTAAAAAAGCGGTACTAAGCTTAGAAGTGACACCTCATATTACACCTGATAATAAAGTAATTCTAGACTTAATTATTACTCAAGATACTCGTGGTGATACTGTACAAACGGGAACAGGTGAAGCAGTGTCTATTGATACCCAAGAGATTCAAACTCAAGTGTTAGTTGAGAATGGACAAACCGTAGTACTCGGTGGTATTTTCCAGCAGCAGATCATTAATACTACGAGTAAAGTGCCAATTTTAGGTGACATTCCTTACGTAGGAAGACTATTTAAAACCACAAGTGAGTTTAATGAAAAGCGTGAATTACTTATTTTTGTGACACCAAAAATACAAATTGATTAAAATACAGTGGTTTTATGTTAACCAATGGGTGATTATTTAGATTAATTGCTCGTTATATGGCTTTTTATGCTAATTGACTTGAAATACCCCCGCAATTACTGAGATAATCCCCTCCTTAATTTTGGGGCCAGGTCGTTAGGCGGGGTTTTATTTCAAATTTTAGAGTTTGTTTGTACTAAAAGATATGGCTGAGAAACGTAATATATTTCTAGTTGGCCCCATGGGGGCTGGCAAAAGCACGATTGGTCGTCACATCGCTGACCAATTACACCTTGAATTTGTTGATTCTGATCAAGAAATCGAACGCCGCACAGGTGCAGATATTGCATGGGTATTCGATCTTGAAGGTGAAGAAGGCTTTAGACTTCGAGAAGAGTCTGTTATTGGCGATTTAACCGAGATGCAAGGTATTGTACTTGCTACCGGTGGTGGTTCAGTAATGAGCAAAGAAGTTCGAAACAAGCTTTCGGCTCGAGGTATCGTTGTATACCTAGAGACACCTATAGAGAAGCAAGTTGCACGCACGCAACGCGACAAGCGTCGCCCATTACTGCAAACTGAAGAAGCACCTCGTAACGTACTAGAGCGCTTAGCAGAAGAACGCGAGCCACTATACAAAGAAGTTGCTGATTTTGTTGTACGTACCGATGAGCAAAGCGCTAAAGTTGTTGCTAACCAAATCATCGAGAAATTAGATTTTTAAAAACCAATAATAAAGGAATAGCCAAGCATGCTTAAATTAACTGTTAATTTGGACGAGCGAAGTTATCCTATTTATATTGGGCAATCTGCACTTCAAGATAATGGCCGCCTGGTTCACCACATTGGTGATTGTCGGCCTATCATCATTACTAATGACACAATAGCGCCTTTATATTTGCAAAGGTTACTTGATTCATTAGCTGATCTAAATCCGCTATCTTTTATTATTCCTGACGGTGAGCAATATAAATCACTAGAATGGTTTGAAAAAATATCAGCATTTTTACTACAAAATAACTGTGGCCGAGATACGTGTTTAATTGCGTTAGGTGGCGGTGTTGTAGGTGACCTAACTGGTTTTGTAGCGGCTTGTTATCAGCGCGGCGTACCGTTTATTCAAATACCAACGACAGTGCTTTCACAGGTTGATTCATCGGTAGGTGGAAAAACGGCAGTAAATCATCCGTTAGGTAAAAATATGATAGGGGCATTTTATCAGCCTCAAGCGGTTTTTATTGATACGCAAACATTACATACTCTACCTGCACGAGAGTTTGCAGCAGGCATGGCTGAGGTAATTAAGTATGGTCTAATTTACGATACCGAATTATTTGCCTATTTAGAGCGAAATGTGACTAATTTACAGCAACTAGATGAAGCATGCTTACAGCATATCATTTTTAGATGTTGTGAAATAAAAGCGCTTATAGTTGCTCAAGATGAAAAAGAACATGGCTTACGGGCTTTGTTAAACTTAGGCCATACATTTGCCCATGCAATTGAGGCACAGATGGGTTATGGCGTTTGGTTACACGGCGAAGCTGTTGCAACAGGAATGGTATTAGCAGCTAAACTTGCCAAGACACGCCAAGATTTAAGCGCAGATGAAGTTGATCGAATTATTAAGCTGCTTGAGCTATATAATTTACCAACAGAAATTCCAAAGCAAATGACTAGCGAGCAGTTTTTAACGCATATGCGTAAAGACAAAAAGAATAAAAAAGGCACTATCCGCTTTATTCTACCTACCCAATTTGGCCAGTGTGCATTAGTTGATAATGTATCTGATGATCAAGTTAGAGACTTAATCGAGCAGTAAATGCAGTCACAAATTTTACCAAGCCGTGCGGCTTTGGTGGATAGAATCGCACTGCAATTTGAGTACGGGCAAAATTTAATTGTTTTACTTGGCACTTCTGGGCTAGGTAAAAGTTATATGCTCGAAACCTTCATTACAGATAAATACAACGACTTTAATAAAGCCTTCGTGCAAGTAAGTGCGCAAATGACTGATGCTCAGCTAATGAGTGAGTTATTAGAGCAAAGCTTTAACTCTCCCCTGATTGATCATAACTTAAGTTTACCTGAAAACTATTACCAATTACTGCAGCAGCAACCATGCGGGCCATGTTTATGGGTACTTGATGGCGGTAGGCAATTATCTGATGAGATGTTAATTGAGCTTGAGTTACTTTCTAAAAACAGCCCAAATACGCTATATATTATAATAGCTTCACAGTCTAAACTGGCTTTAAATAACGCTGTTGAAATTTATCTGGAGCCGCTAACGCTTCGAGAAAGCAAGATGTTATTGCAGTGGTACTTTACAGACTTACCCTATGATGAAGACCCTGTATTTAGTACTTTTTTAGCTGAGGCTCACGGTAATCCCAGCTTATTGCTTGCTTGGCAACCTAGTGAGCACATAGCCGATATTATTGTTAAAGACAAAGTGTCTTGGCGATTACACTTATTGATTTTGATGTTGCTGATTATGCTTTTAATTATTGGTCTGCTTTATAAGTCGGATATGACGCAGTGGTGGCAACAGTATTATCAGCAAGAAGAAACACAAGTAGTAAATACAGCAATATCTATAGAGCAAGTAAGTGAGCCGGCTATAAAGAAAAATGACTCAATAATTAACTTAAATGAACTTGAAGTAGTTGAGCCAGATATTAAGGCAGAGCGTGTACACATTAATGATGTGCCTGCCATAATGCAAAGCCTTACCGAACCTGGCAACACAGTTAACGTATTAGACAATGATGTTGATGATAGTACTAATAATAAAAGCAGTGTATCAAGTGACGTTAAATCTGAAGCTCTAAAAGTAAATACAGCAGAGCAAACTCAGATCAGCCAAGATAATATATGGTACATGCAGCAAATAGATACAAATAGTGTTATTCAATTATTAGCCGTAACTCAGCAGGAAGTTAGCGATAATTTTATTGCTCAATTTAATCTACAGCAGCAAACTCATACTTACCAAACAAAGCGAAATAATAAAATATGGTGGGTTGTTACATTTGGCAGTTTTGAAAGTATAAACGAAGCAAAATCAGCAATGGATACTTTATCTGCTGAGGTTAGAAAAAATAAACCTTTCTATAAAAAAATTAGTAAAATAAAGCAAGAAATAGCACTCGTTGATCAGTAAAACACACTGCTTTAGTGTAAAATCGCGCAACACCAGATTGAAGTAAAGAGCCAATGCAGCAAAAGAGTAGAGCCTTCCTTAAATGGGCCGGCGGAAAATACAGCCTAGTTGAAAATATTAATGCGCGATTAAACCAAGCTAGCAAGCATGCTGATACGTTGGTTGAACCTTTTGTTGGTGCAGGCTCTGTGTTTTTAAATAGTGACTTTAAACACTATATTCTCAACGATATAAATGCAGACTTAATTAACTTATACAAAGAGCTAAAAAGCTCTCCAGATGAGCTGATTAGTGACGCTAAAAAGTTATTTGTAGATTTGAATAATCACGCAGATGCTTATTACGAATATCGTGTGCAGTTTAATCAAAGTCGTGATGTATATGAACGTTCAATATTGTTTTTATACATGAACCGCCATGGTTACAACGGACTCTGTAGGTATAATTTAAAAGGTATTTTTAATGTGCCTTTTGGTAAATATAAAAAGCCTTACTTTCCTGAAAAAGAAATGTATTTTTTTGCTGAAAAAGCACAAAAAGCAACCTTTACCTGTTTAGATTACGATGATGTTTTTAAGTTAGTGCCTAACAATGCAGTTATTTATTGCGACCCACCTTATGTACCATTAAGTAAAACCGCTTCTTTTACGTCTTACGCTAAAGGGGGGTTTAATTTAGATGATCAGGCTAATTTGGCTAATCTGGCTGAGAAGGCTGCCTTTGAAAATGATACACCAGTGCTTATCTCTAATCACGATACCGTATGGACTCGAAAAATTTATAGCCAAGCATCACTTGACCAAATTCAAGTAAAGCGCACTATTAGCCCCAAAGGTGGCTCTAGAAATAAAGTTGACGAGTTGATGGCTATGTATTTAGCACCCAAGCAACCACAGCGTAAATTGCGATAACAAAAGCAATAAATAGTACAACCGCAATTAGGATGATAGAGACAGGAGAGTGTTGTTTAAAATCGACTTGGCGTTTATTTTCAGATTGAACACCAAAAAATGCTGCTAGCACACTTTGCAACGCACTAAAAAATTGCAGCATTATTTAAAATAAAGGTTTTAAAGATGGAGTGTTTTTAGAATCATCAGAGCTAGTAAGTAGCTCTAGTAAATCGAGGTAATGAAACTGAGCACTACGGCTATCGCCAGTTAACCACGAAAACCACGATGACTCTTCTTCAGCTTTAATACACGTGATTGTAGTTAATGTGTTTTGAGCACTTACCACTTGTGTATTATGACAATTACCCACTGAGCTTAATTCTTGCTCAGAGCTTGAATCAAAGCTAAACGCCCCGATAAGCAGTAATGCCGACGCAATTAATATCCCAGTTTTAAATGCACGCATAGTAAAATCCAATAATTTGTTTTTTTTTAATCATAGCAAATATTGGTTAAATATCAAACTTAAAGTTACCTGATAAAGGGGCTATTACGCCATATTACTTGGGTAACATCTTCAATTAAGTTACATTAACGCAATACACTATTTATTGATGGAGTTAATCATGTTTAACCCAGAGCAAAAATATTTAATTGCCCCTTCTATTTTGTCTGCTGACTTTGCAAAGTTAGGTGAAGATGTTGATAAAGTACTCGCTGCGGGAGCAGATGTGGTTCATTTTGATGTAATGGATAATCACTATGTACCTAATCTAACAATTGGCCCAATGGTGTGTAAAGCACTTAGAGATTACGGCGTAACAGCGCCTATCGACGTGCATTTAATGGTTAAGCCTGTAGATAGCCTTATTCCACTGTTTGCAGAGGCTGGGGCATCAATTATTACTTTTCATCCAGAAGCTAGCGAGCACGTCGATCGAACAATACAGCTAATTAAAGATCACGGCTGTAAAGCAGGCTTAGTGTTTAACCCTGCAACAAGTCTAAGTTATTTAGATCATGTTATTGATAAGCTCGATACCATTTTACTTATGTCGGTTAATCCGGGTTTTGGCGGGCAAAGTTTTATCCCTCATACGCTTGAAAAATTACGCCAAGCAAAACAGCGTATTATTGAATCAGGTCGAGATATTCGCTTAGAGGTTGATGGTGGTATTAAAGTCGATAACATTGCAGCAGCGGCTCAAGCGGGTGCAGATATGTTTGTTGCAGGCTCAGCTATTTTTAATCAGCCAGATTACAAAGTTGTGATTGATCAAATGCGTAAACAGCTTGGAAGTGTAAAATAATGAAGTACGATATCGCCTTATTTGATTTAGATGGTACCTTGGTTGATAGCATTTACGATTTATACATAGCCATAAATCTCACATTAACTGACTTAGCATTCCCGATAGTAAGTCAACGTTTGGTTGAAAGCTGGGTAGGTAATGGTGTTGAAGTGCTAGTTAAACGTGCCTTGAGTGGCGATATGCAAGTGAGTGAGCATTTAGATGAATCACTCAGCAGCAAAGCTATTACGCAGTTTTATAAACATTATGAGCAACATGTGGGTGAATATAGTGTGTTGTATCAACATGTAGAAACTGGGCTTGCAGCACTTCGTGGTATGCCCAAAGCATTAATCACTAATAAGTCTCGTGTGTTTACAGAGAAGTTGCTTGATAAACTAGCACTAGCGAGCCATTTTGATGTGATTGTATGTGGTGACGACATGGCAAAAAAACCATCGCCAGAGCCTTTACTATTTGCCTGTAAAAAGCTAAATGTTGAACCTAGTAAAGCGATAATGATAGGTGATTCTAAAAGCGATATACTTGCAGCTAAAGCCGCTAATATAGACGTAATCGCACTTAGTTACGGCTATAACCAAGGTGAAAATCTTAAGGATTATAATCCACAGTACCTATGCGATCACTTCTTAGATATAATACCTGTTCTAACGCAGCGTTAAATATTATTAATTAAGCAAAATAAAGGAAAATCATGAGTAAACCAGTAGTTTTAAGCGGCATTCAGCCAACCGGTGGTATGACAATAGGCAACTATGTTGGCGCTATTAACCAGTGGCTAAAGTTACAGGAAGACCACGAAAGTTTCTTTATGTTAGTAGACTTACACGCTATTACGGTTCGCCAAGAGCCTGAATTACTGCGCTCTCGAGTGTTGGATGGTATTGCTCTTTACGCGGCATGTGGCATTGATCCTGAAAAATCTGCGTTATTTGTACAATCACAAGTACCTGAACACGCACAGTTAGCGTGGGTATTAAATTGTTACGCGCAAATGGGTGAGCTTAATCGAATGACTCAGTTTAAAGACAAGTCATCTAAGCATGCAAATAACGTAAACGTGGGCTTATTTTCATATCCGGTATTGCAAGCTGCGGATATTTTATTATACCAAGCTGATCAAGTACCCGTTGGTGAAGATCAAAAGCAACACTTAGAGCTTACTCGCGATATAGCAACACGCTTTAATAATTTATACGGCGACGTATTTAAATTACCAGAGCCGTACATTCCTGAGTTTGGTGCACGCGTAATGAGCCTACAAGATCCACTTAAAAAGATGTCAAAGTCTGACGAAAACCCAAATGGTTACATCATGTTATTAGATGAGCCTAAACAAATTGTGAAAAAGCTTAAAAAAGCAGTAACAGATTCAGATGAACAAGCACGTATTTATTTTGATCGCACAGAAAAGCCTGGCGTATCAAACTTGCTTACTTTATTGAGTGTTGCAACTAAGCGCTCAATAGAAGACCTAGTTCCTGAGTATGAAGATAAAATGTATGGCCATTTAAAGAAAGATACAGCAGATGCAGTTGTAAACATGATTGAGCCAATTCAAGCTCGCTTTAAAGAGATCAGAGAAGATCAAAACCTACTTAATAGCATAATGAAATCAGGTGCTGAAAAAGCAAGTGTACGTGCTGAGAAAACATTGAAATCGGTATACGATGCGCTTGGTTTTATTCCTCGCGGGTAAGTTTATTAAAATAAAAAAATGCCGCTTGTTAGCGGCATTTTTTATATAGCACATATCAACATGATAGACCCAAATAGAAACAGTAGCGATATCGCTAGTTTATCTGTTTTATCCATTATTCAGCGCCTCTTACTGTTATATCTGCCGTGCTATCAACACTGACTAAAGAAACGCTGTAGCCTTTGTTTTCAAGTAAGGTAAGTAAACTATCTTGTCCTGCAAGGTGGCCAACTCCAACAAGTACAAACTCATTTTTGTCGTTGTTAAACATGGCTTCTACTTTTGGTAACCAATCATTATTTCTATCTGTAATGAGTTGTTTATAACTATTCGGATCATTTTGCTGCATATCTTCAAGTGCTACTTTATTCAGTGTGTCTGTATCACCTTTGCGCCAGGCAGCTAAAAGTTCTTTAAACATATCGCCATAGTTGTGAAGCTCGGCTAAGTTACGTTTAATGAAATCGTTCTCGTTGCCTTGACCCATTGTTTTAAAAAGCTCTAACTGAAATTCGATTGTTTCTAAGTAATTTTTTGTTTTGTTATCTTCAGTCGCTTTTTTAGTAAAGTAAGCATCAACCCCTTCACCCATTAAATTTTGCTTTTGAAGCTCCATCGACATTAAGACAATACTAACCATAGCAGGGCGAAAACCATCTAACTTAGCTAGGTTAGCGCCAAACTCGCTAAGCTTATTTTCAAGTAAAGCCTTAATCTCGGGTTCTAGCTTTTGACTTAACGTTTCGTTATTTGTATACGATAGCGCACCTAACATTTGCATTTGTGCATTGGTGTCGGCTGGGTCAGGTAACGGTGCTTCTAAAATAATTGTATCTGCTTGTTCATAAGCATGGTTAAACTCAGCGGGTAGTGGCATTTCAGCTTTAGGTAGTATGTGAACTGTACCGCCAATAAATAGTGAGTCATTGCCATTACTTACTTGCCATACAGAGCTTTGAGCCTGTGCTGTATTTGCTAAAAGGCTGCAACTAAGTAATACGCTGGCAGATACTAATTTTTTTGTGAATTTTTTCATGATAATTCCTTAATATAACTTTTAATTTTATTGTTTTTAGTTCGATAACACATTGCTGAAATATGCAGTGATTGACGATGTTACCTTTGAAAGATTTTTATCAATTTGCGAGTTTATTTTGCTCATTGAAGAGTCAAGCTCAGCTGAAATTTTTTCATCTATTGAAGAAAGTAACGTTTGCTTATCAACATTACTTTTTAAAGACTCAGAAGCGTCTATTTTGTTTGTTTTTTGTAGTTTTTGATTAACAGGGTTAATTGCCTTTATGCTTTCACCAATCATGCATTTCTCAAAATTATTTTGAACGGTGTTTTGTTTAGTGTCAGCTGCAACAACTGAAGTAGTATTAAAAGCAGTTGCTAGTAGTAAAGCCGGTAGTACTTTTTTCATTGTGCTGTTCATAATTAAACCTTTTATATTTTTTGCTGCAGCCAATTTAGAATCACAAATGATTTTTTACTAAGCTGCTTGTTGATGACGGTTTAAAGAATATCGCTGAATTTATTAAGAGTCGCTTATCTAGTTATGAGCAATTAATAGATAAGGTTTTAAAGCTAAATAATTGTTTAAATTTAGTGTGTTAGCTTTAAACCTTATAATGCTAATATAAGGTTTAAAATGCTTTTTCTATAAAATAAAGTGTAGATGTGATACGGTTTATAAAAATAAAAATACGTAAAGACTATGAATTATCAAATCGGACCTTGGCAATTTATTAGTAATCGCTGTGTGATTACTTCAAACCATTTAGAAAGGGAATTAGATCCACTTTTAGTAAAGTTATTACTCCACTTTATAGATAAGCCTCAACAAATCGTTTCCCGCCAAGAGCTTATTGAGAGTGTGTGGCAACAAAGCTTTGTTGACGATAATGCGATTAACCGTGCAATATCAGAGTTAAGAAAGCAACTTGCCCACCCAATTGAAAAAGCGCCGCTTTTAAAAACGCATTACCGTAAAGGATATAGCCTAACAGTAATACCTGAGCGTTTAACGCAAGCAAACGTTTCGAAAGAGCCTGCAAACATTTTGCCTGACTCACCGGGTATTTCTGCCAAAAATGAAGAGATAGCTACTGCAACTATTTCGCAACCAGTTCAAAGAACGAATAGTAAAAAGTTTTTGATTTATTCTTTATTCGCCATTATTTGCCTGTGCTTTTTAGTATGGTTTGGGTTGTTTTTTATTAATGCACCTTCTAGCGAAAAGATTAAACAGATCACGGTTAATAAGGTAGCAAGCACGTGGAATATAGGCAGTGAGGTTCATCCTGAGATGTCCTCAGATAAACAATATTTAGCTTATACAAATGTTGAACCTGAAAATGACGTAATGCATGCATTTGTAAAGCGACTATCTGATCAAAGGGAAGTTGAAATTACCTATCCTGGCTTTCAAGTATCCATTTTATCGTGGCAGTTAAATCAGCACTCTGTGTTGTTACAAGCGACAAACTTAAAGCAGCAAAAGTGTGAAATGGTACTGGTTGATTTAAGCCAGTTTCCTGTTATAGGAAAGGCTACATTAATTAAAAAGTGCGACCTTAGATACACAGGTTATGCGCAAGTAGACGAAAGTGGTGAGCATATTTATTACACCGAATATAAAAATGAGCATGAGGGTTCAGGTTTATATAAATATGATTTAGAACTTAAAAAAGAATTCATAGTGATCCCACCACCAGGCATCATGTATGGCGTAATCATGCCGCGCTTATCTCATTCTGGTAGTAAAATAGCATATGTACTTAGTCAAAAGGGTAAGCCTTTTTCTGTATTTAGCTACAACTTTGAGACCCATGAAACCAAGCGGTTATTTAAAGCAAAGAAAAGCATAATTAGCTTCGCGTTTGATTGGCTTGCAGACGATAAAGGCGTGATTGTTTTTGAAGACTCTGATCTTTCAACCATTGTGTTTGATGAAAATAATATTATTAAACGCACACTAACGGTTACCCCAGCAATTTCACCTTATTATATTGCAGTTCAATCTGCTAATAGCCTTTTTTACTCAGCAAATAAAACACAAACATTTTCGTTAATTAAAGCGACTAATCTTTTTAGCGATACTCCTGAGTATGAAGCACTCTACAAAAGTGATGAAGACGACTACATCATTGCAGAAGTCATTAATGAGAAAGGGCCAGCGCATATTTTTGTATCCGAGCGCTCTGGTAGCAGTCAGTTGTGGTTATCTCAAAATGGACTTACAAAGCAACTTAGTAACTTTACTTATGAAGGTAAATCTACCTTTGCTATTGGCGGACTAAGGGTATCGAGTAAGCAAGATCGTGTTTTATTAAGAGTTAATAGTGATATTGCATTTTTTGACGTTATGTCGAACAAGCTCTATACCATAGCTGAGTTTGAAGGGCGAAAAATACTAAGCTATGTATGGTCTAAAGATAATGAAAGTATAATTTATTTAGAGCGACGTGGTTCAGAAAATCTATTTTCTCAGTTTAATTTATTAACGCGAGACACAACTATATTAGAGGATGTTAAAGCCAACAAATTAATTTCAGGCGCTGACGGTACTAATTATGCAATTACTAATAATCAGTTAATTAAATTATCAAATAAACAGAGTTGGGAATTGCCTAAAGACGCGCGACAAGCACAAGTTTTTGCCATTAATGGTAATTACCTTTACTACTCTGATGCTATTTCAAGAGTTGCTAGGCTTAATTTAGAAGATAAAACAGTAAAAGATGTGCACGTTGATTTTAAACCCATCGCATTTTTTATTAGTAATAACAATCAGATTTTATTTACAGAATCGAAATATAAAGACATGCAAATAATACAGATAAGCTGGAATGACTAGGGCGTGTCTATCTTTTTAGATTAAGTTTGTAGCAGTGTGTTGTTTTTCTTTAATAACATTTTCGATTGTTATACCAATTCGCTTAATTAAGTGATCTATTTTGAGGATGGAAAAACGTGTTGATAGCTAGGCAAAAAATTCGCTATTTAGTTG
>NZ_AUTP01000109.1:0-3976 GCF_000498075.1 Pseudoalteromonas sp. TAB23 | reverse complement strand
GTTAAATAGGCTTGTTCAATGCCTTTTTTACCGTTGATAATTGCAGCCGTTGGGAAATCAGGACCAGGAATATAATCCATTAACTCTAAAATAGTTAAATCAGGATTTTGAATAAGTGCCAAACAACCGTTCACAACTTCAGTTAAGTTATGTGGTGGTATATTTGTAGCCATACCTACTGCAATACCCGACGAACCATTCACTAATAAATTAGGGACTTTAGTAGGTAACACGTCAGGGATGAACTCAGTGCCGTCGTAGTTAGGAACGAAATCAACCGTTTCTTTTTCAAGATCGGCTAATAACTCATGCGACATTTTTGCCATACGTACTTCTGTATAACGCATTGCCGCTGCTGAATCACCATCAACCGAACCGAAGTTACCTTGGCCATCTACAAGCATA
The DNA here is from genome assembly GCF_000498075.1 of Pseudoalteromonas sp. TAB23. Classification (NCBI taxonomy): domain Bacteria; kingdom Pseudomonadati; phylum Pseudomonadota; class Gammaproteobacteria; order Alteromonadales; family Pseudoalteromonadaceae; genus Pseudoalteromonas; species Pseudoalteromonas sp. TAB23. The sequence goes on along the minus strand of NZ_AUTP01000109.1, from coordinate 3,571 downwards.
TAACGTAGTGAGAATGGCTGAGCCATACGAACTATCGTGTCATAAACTGCACTGTCGCCGTGTGGATGGTATTTACCGATTACGTCACCGACCACACGGGCCGATTTTTTGTAAGGCTTGTTCCAGTCATTACTAAGCTCGTTCATTGCAAACAAAACGCGGCGATGAACAGGTTTTAAGCCGTCACGTACGTCTGGTAATGCACGTCCTACTATTACACTCATTGCGTAATCTAAGTAGGAGTTTTTTAACTCGTCTTCAATATTGACTGGCAGAATTTCATTGGCGAGATCAGTCATTTGATATCACATTCCTTCAGTATCAGCTCTCAACAACCCGGTATTGGGTATTAAGAGTATTGTTATTATTTCTAACAGCCATGCTATCACAATTAATTTTAATTTACAGGCGCAAAACTTTGCGATTTATCAATTTAGCCCTATATAATGGCCTCAGATTGACGAGGAAGTATTTTATGACCGAACATCAAAATGTAGATCACGCAGAAATAGCAAAATTTGAAGCCATCGCTGAGCGTTGGTGGGACCTAGACGGAGAATTCAAACCTCTTCACGAAATTAACCCGTTACGTTTAGACTTTATAGCAAACAAAACGCAAGGCTTATTCGATAAAGAAACACTCGACGTTGGCTGTGGCGGCGGTATTTTAAGCCAAAGCATGGCGCGTATGGGTGCAAAAGTAACTGGCATCGATATGGGCCAAGAGCCTCTAACAGTTGCTAAATTGCATAGCTTAGAAACTAGCGTAAATGTAGATTACATAAAAGTGCCTGCAGAAGAGTTTGCAACACAGTACCCTGAGCGCTTTGATGTAATAACGTGTATGGAAATGCTTGAGCACGTTCCCGACCCAGCATCTATCATTCATGCTGTAGCTGCACTTGCAAAACCAGGCGCGGACGTGTTTTTTTCAACCCTGAACAAAACACCTAAAGCATACTTATACGCGATTGTTGGCGCTGAAAAACTCTTAAAAATGGTGCCTGAAGGTACACACGACCATAAAAAGTTTATAAAGCCTGCACAACTTATTGCATGGGCAGAGCAAGCCGGTTTAAAAGTTCGTGCAAGCACAGGGCTTTCTTATAACCCACTATCAAAGCAATATACGCTCAATAGTGACGTTAGCGTAAATTACATACTTTATTTTGAGAAGTTAGCTTAATGGCTAACTCTCAAGCCCCCCTACCCCTTATTGAGTACGATGCATTTTTATTTGATTTAGACGGCACCCTACTCGACACCGCTGATGATTTAGGTGCCGCTTTAAACGCAGTCCTTATTAGCAATAAAATAGAACCTGTTAGTAGTGATATATACCGTCCTGCGGCATCTAACGGCGCAGGCGCATTATTAGAGGCTGGTTTTAAAGAATTATGGGCTAAACAACCCCAAAGCGAGCTTATAAAGCAATTAGTTGACGAGTACGCCACAAACATAGCAAATCACACACGTTGCTTCAGCGGAGTTGAATCGTTACTTATCGCCCTTGATCAGAAAAAGATCAAATGGGGGATCATGACTAATAAACCAGGGTTTTTAACCGATCCTTTAGTGGCAGCTATTCCCGCATTAAAAAATGCCAGTGTGGTAATAAGTGGCGACACATTAGCTGAAGCTAAGCCATCACCTCTACCACTGCTACATTGTGCAAAGCTTATGCAGGTAGATCGAAGCCGTTGTTTATACATTGGTGATGCACAGCGTGACATACAAGCAGGCAAAGCAGCAGGTATGCATACCGCAACGGCACTTTGGGGTTACATCCCAAGTATTGATGAAGCCAACAGCTGGAATGCTGATTTTAACTGGCAAAGCCCAATTGATGGTTTTAACTATATATAGTGCTATGTTAATTATTAAACACTATATATTGTGATTGTGTTAGCTTTCACACAAAGCTTGCTGATAAAAAAAGCAGTCAGAATTTATTTTTAAAATGCGTAAATTTAGCAGAATTTAGTTTACTTTTTGAACGCCTTTGGTTGAGTAGTCGTTTAAGTGTGAGCGTCTACTAACACAAATACGCTATACCGAAGTTATCCACAAATAGGGGCAATTATGTCCCTTGCAAAACAACTCAGGCCACATTAGAGTTTTATTAACACTTTGATGGGATTGATATTTCAATTAAGTGGAGGGGCTAACACCATACTCAAATTTTGAATATGATGTTAGCAAAGACACTTGCTCGAGTTTTAAGAAAGTGCCCAAGTTTGGAAGTTTGAGCGTAACTTATTCTTATATTCTCAGCAAGTGACTAACTCAGATTTAGGATAACTAAAATTGAAGTTCAGTTTATCTATAGAAATATCAGAAAGTGTAATAATAGGTATTTTTAAAATTATTACACTGAGCAGCATGCTCTTTGTATAAATTTAAATGGGCTATCTTTTAGCCCATTTCTATATCTTCCCTCTAATTATGCTTTTTATTTATAAAAGCGTTCAACCATGAACACTAAACAACTCACTTAGATAGTGCACTGAAACCATATATAGTGCTATGTTAATTATTAAACACTATATATTGTGATTGTGTTAGTTTTCACACAAAGCTTGCTGATAAAAAAAGCAGTCAAAATTTATTTTTAAAATGAGTAAATTTAGCAGATCATTAGTTGATTTTTGCATATTTCAACTTAAATGATTGTTCGAAGGTGAGTGTCTACTAACACAAATGCGTTATCCCAAAGTTATCCACAAACAGGGGCAATTATGTCCCTTGCAAAACAACTCAGACCACACTATCTTGTGATCTCTAAATTGAACAACACCAGATATTGTGGCCAAATGTTATTCAATTAAATTCACCAATACGGTGAAACCTATAATAAATGAGTATGTACCTTGCTTCGGCGAGGCATAAAGCATTGGTCAAAATACATAATTCCCAAGGAATACAGGCAAATGAACCAACAGTTATCTGTAAGCAAACGTGACGGGCGCAAAGAGCCTCTTGATCTGGATAAGATCCATCGCGTTATTGAATGGGCCGCCGAAGGTTTAAGCAACGTTTCGGTTTCGCAAGTTGAATTAAAATCGCACATTCAGTTTTACGACGGTATTCGTACTAAAGACATTCACGAAACCATCATTAAAGCAGCAGCGGATCAGATTTCAAAAGAATCACCTGATTATCAATACTTAGCTGCACGTTTAGCTGTATTCCATTTACGTAAAAAAGCGTACGGTCAATTTGAGCCACCACGTTTATTTGACCACGTAACAAAAATGGTTGGCGATAAACGCTACGATGCTCACTTATTAGTAGATTACACAGAGCAAGAATTAGACGAGCTTGATGCATATCTTGATCATTCTCGCGATCTTAACTTTAGCTACGCGGCTGTAAAACAGCTTGAAGGTAAGTATCTCGTTCAAAACCGTGTATCGGGTGAAATCTACGAAAGTGCACAGTTTTTATATATTTTAGTAGCAGCGAGCTTATTCTCTGACTACCCACGTGAAACACGCGTTTCTTACATTAAGCGCTTTTACGACGCAGTATCGTTATTTAAAATATCTCTACCAACGCCAATTATGTCGGG
>NZ_AUTP01000108.1:0-7526 GCF_000498075.1 Pseudoalteromonas sp. TAB23 | reverse complement strand
GCTCAGTAACCGATAAAGGCAGCTCAACACCCTCATAAATAATATGAAGATGTTGCTCTACTCGTTGTAAAAATAATTCGCTAACTGAAATCACATGCGCCCCTAATATTTATTGTTTAGACTTATAGGCTAGTTAACCTGCGCGCAGGTTAACTATATTCTTCGTTATCTAGCTCTACGGCTTCTTTTAAGCGCTCAAGTACATCTGGCATTGCTGATACAACACGGTTCCAACTTGGCACAAATGGCGCTTCCATTGGGTTTTCTAAAAAGTGTTGCCCTGCTTCCATAATATTTTGTGCAAACATTTCTACTGCTTTTTCTTCTTGGTGTACATCAAGCGTTAACCCGTTCATAAGCGCATCGTTGTGATAGGTTTCAATAAAATCTAGCCCGATACGGTAGTAAGTCGCTTTTAATGAACGAATTGTTTCGCTGGTAAAAGTAACACCTTGTGTTGCCAGCTTTCTAAACAATGCCTTAGTAATATCAATCGACATTTTAGACAAGCCTGCGCTTTGGTCATCAAGTGAAAGTTCTTGGTGCTTATGATCGTAATTATCTGCAATATCTACTTGGCATAAGCGGTTATGGGAGTAATTACGATACATTTCACTCAGTACGCCTATTTCAAGGCCCCAGTCACTTGGAATGCGAATATCGTTTAAAACATCGCGTCTAAACGAAAACTCACCTGCAAGTGGGTACCTAAAAGAGTCCATATATTCAAGGTAGTCGGTATTGCCTAAAATTGTTTTAAAGGAGCGAAGCAAAGGCGTTACTAATAAGCGCGATACACGGCCATTAATTTTGCCATTCGCAGTACGCGGGTAAAACCCTTTACAAAATTCATAGTTAAAACGCGGATGCGCAACGGGGTAAATTAAGCGAGCAAGTAAGCTTCTGTCGTAGGTTAAAATATCGCAATCATGCAGCGCGATAGATTCCACTTCCGCTGTTGCTAATTTATAGCCCATGCAGTACCACACGTTACGGCCTTTACCCAGCTCACGCGGTGCAACGCCTAGCTCTTGTAATTCTTTATCAAGTGCTTGTAAGCGTGGGCCGTCGTTCCATAATACTTTATGGTTTTGGTTTAGCTCTTTAAAAAAACCAAGTGCATGGCGGTACTGTGCTTCGTCGGCTCTATCTAAACCTATGGTAATTTGCGATAAATACGGTACTTCGCGTAATTCGCTAACTATATTTTGCAGTGCAGGGCCTTCAAGTTCACTAAATAACGAAGGAAGTATTAATCCCATTGGGCGCTGCTTGCTAAAAGTAAGTAGCTCTTTTTCTAGATCTTCTATTGGTCTGTCGGCAATATTATGTAATGTTGTAATAATGCCATTTTGATAAAAATCAGCCATGAGATGTTTGCTCCTCAGAAATACTTAAAATACTGCTAATGCACGGCAACGATGTTATTTCTTCAATCCAGCCCAGCGGTGCTGGCGATTGAGAGTATCGTGCTTTATTGTGCGACAATTTAACCGGCTTTTTACTCGCCGGATTGGCGATAATAATGGCGATATTTGCATGCTCTAACATTTGCTTATCGTTATCGCTATCACCCAATGCAATGACCGTGAGAGGCTTTCTGAAATGATGGGTAAACTGTTTAACTAACCACTGCTGTGCAGCGCTTTTATCGGTATTTTTGGCAATATGAATGAAGCGCCCACCAATTTTTATATCGTAGCCGAGTGCTTCAACATCGTTTACAAAAGCCGTGAGTAATTCGTCATTGCCATACCAATAAAGAGGGTCTGAATAATCGCGGGTTTGTGCGCGTCTTGCTTGCGCATCATCGAGACCTGTAAGTTCTGATATTTGCTCACTCGATAAGTCACTAAACAATTTGTAATGTGCTTTATAATCTGCCTTTAAAGTATTTAAGTCCTTTAATAAACTCGATAGCGGCTTTGCCATTGCGTAGCACCAATACGCGCCTATTTTTTTGCAACCTATAGGCTTAAGTTCAAAATAATCTTCTGGAATAAATACCGCAGCACCGTTTTCTACAATAAAAGGCTGCTGAATGTTTAAATCGTTTTTAAGCTCTATAACTTCGCAAAAAGTTTTGCTGGTATTAAACACCACAGGAATATGTGCATTTTGCAGCTGCTGTAATAACTCACTGATATTATTTGTATTGTAATCGGCGTGATCGAGTAATGTGCCGTCCAAATCTGTAAAAATAATAGGTTGAAGGGTGTCATCACTCGTTAGGTGCATACCGCTAATATCGCGGTTGCTATCAAGTTCAATTAAAGCGTTTGCTTTAGCGCTCAGTGTGTTTAAGTTCTCACGCGTAATGCGCTCAAAATGAGAAATAAAATACACCAATTGCTCGTTAGTCATGGTGCCTGAGCCTTCACCTTTTTTGGCTATTAGCTTTTGTTCTTGCTCTTGTCGCCATGTAAAAACATCACTAAAACTCGGTGCTTTTAGCATAACGGTATAATCAATTAGGTTAAAAACGGCTTTATATTCGTTTGCCAAACAGCTGTTTACACAGCGGCGCCAAACGCCTTCTTTATCAAATTGTTGCTCTAACTCGTTAAGCGGCTCACTCAATGAAAACAACGGTTGTGGCTCACTGCCCACGCACCACCCTTCTAAAATAACAATATCAACTGGCTTTTCGTTTGTTAGCCAATCACTTGCTGGCACGCAGTCGTCTTCGTGTTTATTAAAACGTGGAAGCGGTACGTTTACCTCTCCTGCCAGTAAGTTAGTTATTGTGCTATTCATTAACGCTACATCGTGAGTACCCGGTACTCCGCGAGTAGTAAAAAGAGGATGTACGTCTTTGGCAAGTTCACTACGTGCTTGTTTTGCTAAATAAAAGTCATCAATAGACAATGCAACACTGTTAAGTGGTGTGTTTTTAGAAAACCAGGTAACTAAAAAATCAGCGAGTGTTGTTTTTCCTGAGCCTTGGCATCCATTTATGGCAACAAAAATAGGAGTATTTGTTTTTTTAGATTCGAGGATGTCATGCGCGAGTGGAACAAAATATTGCTCACTCAAATATTGATACTTTAAAGGCAGTTGGTGTTTTGCTAAAAACGGGGTTATATCCACAATATTGGCCTCTGACATAGTAACTCCTTTGCATACAATGCGTTCTGGAAGTTAAATGCAGATACTAGACCATTATTATTTTTTCATATTTATTAACAAGTTAAAAAAATAGCGCATTAAAAATGCGCTATTATGGTGCAATCTATTTAGCTAATGTGCAAAATTAAACTTTTTCAGGTTCTGCTTTTGGTAATACTAAGTTAAGTACTATTCCTAAAATAGCGCAGAGGCTTACGCCCTCTAAACTAAATTGGCTACCACCAATATGCATACCACCAATACCGCACACCAAAATAAGTGCAACGATACTTAAGTTACGTGGTGCTGTTAAATCATCGCCCGATTTAACCAATGTATTTAAACCCACTACAGCAATAGAGCCAAAAAGTAGAATCATAATTCCGCCCATTACAGGTACAGGAATAGTTTGCAAACCAGATCCCATTTTAGCTACAAACGCTAAAATAATGGCAATAACAGCTGTCCACATCATTACTTTAGGATTGAAGTTTTTGGTAAGCATAACTGCCCCCGTTACTTCTGAGTAAGTAGTGTTAGGCGGGCCACCAAATAATGATGCCGCAGAAGTCGCAAGGCCATCACCAAACAAAGTACGGTGAAGCCCAGGCTTTTTCAAAAAGTCTTTATTGGTTACTTGGCTAATAGCCATCATATCGCCAATATGCTCAATTGCAGGTGCTATTGCTACAGGTACCATAAACAAAATAGCCTGCCATTTAAACTCAGGCCAAGTAAAGTTTGGTACAGCAAACCACTGTGCATTAGTCACTGCGTCAAATTGCACAACGCCCATGCCAAGCGATAAACAATAACCCGCTACAACCCCTGCTAATATTGGTATAAGCTTAAATACGCCTTTTCCCCATACTGCAAAAATAAGCGTTACCACTAACGAGAACAACGAAATATAAATAGCGCTAGTGTAATCAATAATTTGAATACTGCCATCGCCACTTTTACCCATCGCCATATTTACGGCAACAGGTGCAAGCGCAAGGCCAATAACCATAATTACTGGGCCTACAACAACAGGCGGTAAAATTTTATGAAGCGTTGCAACCCCTTTAAATTTTACTAATAAGCTTAAAAGCATATAAGCAAAACCTGCAACCATTAAGCCGCCCATAGTGGCCGGTACGCCCCACATTTGCACAGCGGCAATAATAGGAGCAATAAAGGCAAACGATGAAGCTAAAAATATAGGCACCTGGCCTTTAGTCACTACCTGAAACAGCAAAGTACCAAGGCCTGCGGTAAAAAGCGCAACATTAGGATCCAAGCCCGTTAAAAGCGGCACTAATACCAATGCACCAAATGCTACAAACAGCATTTGCGCGCCCGTTAAAATAGTTTTTATTGAAAAGGTGTCATTATTTTGCACTTAAGACTCCTAAACAGTACCGAATATTTTGTCGCCTGCATCGCCTAAACCAGGGATAATATAGCCCTTTTCGTTTAAGTGGCTATCTACTGAGGCTGTAAATATTTCTACATCTGGATGAGCGGCAAGTGTTCTCTCAACACCTTCTGGTGCTGCAACAAGTACAATTACTTTGATTTCTTTACAGCCTGCTTTTTTAAGCATATCGATTGTGGCAATCATTGAGCCACCCGTTGCAAGCATAGGGTCAATAACTAAGCTTAGGCGTTCATCAATATTACCTACTAGCTTTTCAAAATATGGTACTGGTTCTAGTGTTTCTTCGTTACGTTCAAGACCAACAACACTTACTTTAGCGGCTGGTAATAACTGCATAACACCGTCCATCATGCCAAGACCAGCACGCAAAATAGGCACTACGGTAATTTTTTTACCTTTTATGTGCTCTACTTTTAATTTATTGCCATCCCAGCCTGTAATTTCGTTATCTTCTAACTGTAGGTTTTTAGTTGCTTCGTAGGTTAATAAAGTTCCAACTTCAGAACATAATTCACGAAAGCTTTTAGTACTAATACCATGCGCTCGCATTAGGCCTAGTTTATGTTGAACAAGAGGGTGAGAAATAACGTGAATTGCCATGATATAAACCTACTGATACAAGAATTTGCAGTATTTTATATTAAAAAAGGTCATTTGACCTGTAGTTTTAAAGAGATTTTCATACATCGTGCCAAAATGTATTGTTTTGCTTGATATTTATGCAAGAGATTAGCAAAATCTGTTTATTAAATGTTACTCGCTAACCAGCTGTTTACTTGCTGTTGCATATAACTATTTATTTTTTGATGCTCGGGGCTCCACCCAGCTAAAAATCGATAAAAGTCAGCCCATGCAGCAGGCCATAAAGCGAGCCAATCGTCAGCTATTTTACTTGCTGGTGCCCAAGGGTGATAAGCTGTAATAGCAGCCTTTAAATTATCAAAATAATACGCAAGGTACTCATCAGCGCACTCGTGCAATTGTACATCACTCAAGCAACTGGTCATAAAATACATTACATCAATTATCCCGCAACCTGCACCTATATACTGAAAATCATAACCGAGTATTTTATCGTGCTCATTTGCTGCAAAGTTAGCAAGTTTTGCATCGCCATGAATTAGCGTTTTATACGCACAACTTTGTAGCTGCTCATCTATTTTATGTGCAGCATTTTTAATATCGGACTTTTTATCAAGGTTATCTTTTAGTTTATTAAACTCATCTGGGCGTGTGCTTAAATGCCAGTAGTTGCCTTGCTGCCATAACCCTTCAGCGGGTTTACTTAAGTTAAACGCATGAAAGTGTGCAAGCCACCTTAATATAGCTTTAACATGTTGTGGCCCTGCTTGAGTAAACCCATGTTTGGTAAAGTTTTTAAACACCAGCGCGTATTCATCGTCTTTATTAATTGCACCTATACATTCAATACTTTGCGCATGTACTGGTAAATGTTGGCTATAAAGCTTATAAAATGTGTATTCAACGCTATACGAGTGCTGCTTTCTTTTAAGCGCAAATTCGCTTTGTTTAATTTTAGGATGGTGTATATAACTGGGTATTTTAATAGCTTTAATAACACATGGCTCATCATCAAGCTGGCACTGCACAATACTGCCACATCCACTCCAAAGTGATGTAAGCGTATCGCCAATTTCAATGTGCTTAAAGTAAGGTTGTAATAAAGGAATGTAAAATGCCATAGCTATATTAAGTAATTAAGTTTTTTGTAGTTTAACATTAGTGGGCGTTTTTAATAAAACTACGACATAAAAAAGCCCCACTTGGTTTTATACAAGTTTGTATGTAAATAGTGGTCAAAATCACTATGCCACTACACTTTGATTTTGAAATTAACTGGGTAAAACCATGTCTTCCTAGGTTGAGTATATCTAGGCATTTTAGCCTCCTCAAAGTGATGAGGAGGTGTCCACTAAAACGGGTGAGGAGCAATGTCCGTTAGAACGTCTTGTTAGAGTTTTTCATTTTTGATGTCATTGATTGCTAGTAAATCACAACTACCGATAATATTTCTAATTGCAAGCCGTACGTCCCTTCTCTTTAATTCAAATTCTTCCACCAATTCAGAATTTAATTCAACCTTTCTTTCTACAAAGTTATAAATTATAAAGTCTCTAAATTCATGGAAACAGTGCCTAAATTTCTTAGGAAAATATAAACCATGTTTTCCACAAAATACTTTATTCATCTCATTAACGAATAAGGCTGCATTCTCATGGCTCAATATATACTCACCGTTCTGGATTGAGATAAGTTTATCATCACCAATAGAAATTGAAGTAGGTTCAAAAATAGCCCATACGGCTTCAGCTGCTTCCAATTGTTTATCTGCTAATTTGTTGACCAATAATATTGATTGTTCTCTTTTAAGCTTCCGATAAGTCAAAAAATATGTAATTGCAGATCCAATTGCTGAAATCGCAATTGGATATATGAATAACAGTATTACTTTTTCTGTAGGCATAATTAATTATTCCGGTTAAACCTAAACTCTAACGCCCTGTTAAGGGGCAAATTGTAGTTGGCTAAAATGTGTAGCGAAGCGGAACCAGCCAACTGTAATTTGTCCCGCTTGAACAGCTTGTTAGTTTACTTTTTACTTAATTTGCTAATACCGCTAACCCCAACACGAAAGAGATCCCAAACAAAAAATAGCGGTAACCATCTCTTTCACCTTTAATAGCGACTTCACTTGAATATGGTAATGACATAGGCTTCCCCGTACAGAAAGGCAAAATATAATAGTGCGCAACGCTATATAAGAAGAATGAAGCTATCCAATCTTCTGCACCATGCCTTTCATTTAAGTATCCGCAGACAAGAAATAATGAAAGAGAAAATAATAAAATAACTTTATTTAAACTCATATCTATTTTAAGTACACCAGTAAACTAACGAGCCTGTAGATTAACTCGTTTTTAAATTTGTTTTTATTGATAAACAAACCATAGCTGAGTTCCTATTTTGGTTCAAT
>NZ_AUTP01000107.1:0-4654 GCF_000498075.1 Pseudoalteromonas sp. TAB23 | reverse complement strand
GCCACATTATTAAATGAAGATGCCACGCTGTTCCGCCGTAAATACTTTTTAAACGGCGCGCACATGGGGTTTATTATGTATGCGACTGATCCTAACTTAGACCCTGATGTTGAAGACGATATAAAAGAAAAAATACAAGATTCAAAGGGCGTGGGTAACTTTCGCTCGTTGTTTGTAAACATACCCAATGGTAAAGAAAAAGGCTTACAAATAATCCCTGTGGGTAATTTTGAAAGTAAAGACGAGTTTATGAACGTTAAAAACGTATCAGCGCAAGATATACTCAACGCCCACCGTTTCCCACCAGGCTTGGCGGGTATCATTCCGGCTAACAATGCAGGCCTTGGCGACCCGACTAAATACGATGCCATGTATTTTAAAAACGAGACTAAACCGCTTATTAAATTAATGAGTGATGAAGTAGCGAGGGATCCTGAAATTGGTAGTAAGTTACAACTTAATTTTGATTTAGAGCCCAGCGCGTAAACTTAAATGTCTGTTTGTTAAACGCTGACACACTGTATATAATTACAGTGTGTTTTATTAACGATTGGTGAATATTATGGCGCGTGTTACTTGTCCAAATTGCGAAGCTAAAGCAACAATTACATCACGCGAAAAGCAAAGCGCGCATGTTGTTAATTTATATTGCTCGTGTACGAATACAAAAGAATGCGGGGCCACGTTTCGTATTACCCAATCGTTTGATCACTTCTTAAACCCGCCTTGTAAAACCACTGTGCAATTAGCTGCATCGCTTATTAAAAACCTACCGCGTGAAGAACAATTAGAATTGATTGGGCTTTAACATTTAGGGAATAAGTCACGTCCGTTTGAATATTGGAATAGTTAAAATATATAAATCCATCTATTGTTTATCCGTAAAAAATTACTCAATACTCTTTTTAAAAAGCTCTTCAATCCATGATTTTACTTCAGTTTGAATCTTATCAGACACTAAATGAGCACTTTCAATTGAACTAGTATTTGTTTTAATCATTTTCCAACTGCTACATCTAGGAGAAGAGAAACTTTTCCAGTTATTCCTTGTTAATACTTCATAAGCAACATGATGAACTATATGTGTATTGGAATATATTGGAACTATGTATAAGGATATAGCTTGTCCTAATTCAATTTTTGGTTTGAAAAGAAATTTTAATATTCTATTTTCAGCGCTATGCGTATAGTCAAAACCATCAATATATTTCTTAGTTTTAGTGATTTTCTCTAACTTATACTCTGTATTTGTTCTTTGACTTATACTTCTTGCTATATTGAAACCCAGTCTTTGCGACACATTAGTCATACTTGGTTTTTCGGGAAGAGCTTTATACTCCTCTACTTCAAAAGTACTTTCAGCATATGTAGGTTTAGAAAAATAATTTTTAGTTATATTTTTCATTAACCAGTTTCCAACTTCCTTAATATTTGGGACATGGTGTGTTCTGAGATCCGATTCTTTATTTATTTCGTAGACACTGAGAAGATCAGCATCCCATGATGACATGTTTTCATTGAAACTATCTAAAAACTTTAGTAGCTTGTCTTCACTAAAACAAATCTCATCTGATTTAGTCTTTACTAGCTCAAATATAGAAGTTTCTTTTCTCTTAGAAGGTCTTGTGTCTTCTTTATTAACAGCGCTATCATTCATAGGGCTTCGTAGGTCATTTGTTTGAGGTATTACACTAGGTTCATCTAGTCCAAAAGCTTCATAAATTATCTTATGTGTAGCAGTTGTTACATGCCCAAATTTCTCAATATTATCAGCTTGAGTTACAAAAATAGGTTTAGAATCTTCATTTTTTGAAAGGTCATCTGCCACAGAAGCCATAATATCTCTGTACCTAACATCACCATTATGTTCAGAAACTGCTGTTAAAATACTTTCTGTGAAGCGGCTAAATTCCTTACCTGCAAAGGATGTTTGATTTTCCCTAGATGAAAACCAAAAATATATATCATTTAAACCATACTTTTGCGCAGACTTTTTTAGTTCACTTTCAGTATTTGACTCGCTTTTTATATATTGTGTCCCACTAAAACAAGCATCTACGATCTTCACAAATAATTTAGGAGATAAAGTTTTAATCCAATCATCCACTTCTGAATTTCGTAACCCTGTGCTTTCTCTTTTCCTAAGATCAAAGTCTGACAACAGATAAAAAAAGTCATCATCATATCTGTCTCCGTGTCCAGTAAAGTAGAAGATAAACTCATCAATTTCTTCTCCTTTGTACTTCTCAACCAATTCAGATATTTTTCTTTTTACTTCATACCCAGCTTCATTATCATTTATAAAAAGAGTTTCTTGAATATCTTTTACATCATTAAGAACATCTCCAATAACTTTTGCATCATTTTTACATGCTAATAAGTTATCAAAATCTGCTGATTTATATTTTTCAACGCCTATGATTACTGCTAAATTCAATTGAAACTCCAGTGTGAGCAAAATTTATAATACTTTTTATATTTATGCTGAATGCAAGTTGTAATATTTTATTACTTATTAAACTGAGATGCTACCAACTAGTAATATCAGAGTTAAAGTTAATTCTACTATGAGTTAGCCCAGTATTGTTGTATTTATTAAACGTAATTATAAATACTAAAACAACTCACATAGTTAGAGGCTATATTTTCTTTAACAATAGCACTAACAATTAACCGCTCTCATTTGCTAAAAATCTACTACTAGAAAAATAGTAAGATAGTTAGTTCTTCAAAACTCCTATGGTCTGTTTATTACTGCAAATACATCGGCGTTAGGTTCTTGCTGGTAGCCGGTGCAAATTTCGGTGGCAAATACGCTACTATTATTTTTTCCGCACTGGCCGTATTGGGTTTTAGGCTTTGGCTTACCGAATTTAGTAATAAACGGGCTGTGCTGATCCTCTGCATACCCTTTTGGGCAAAACGCCTGGCAACTAATACATGCCTTTGGCATGAGTACTTTTGAAATTTGAATAGTCATTGTTTCTCCTACGCCATTAAATCAAGTTCCCACCAATCGTTATCGCTGATTGCTGATGCGCTGCCTTGTTTTATTAAAGTAACTAGGTCCCAGTCGCCAATAGTAACTAGACCGTTTTGTATATGGGTGTTATTTGGTGTGTTGCGCCCGTCAAGCTGCGCGTACTTATAAGCAAGCTCTACATACTCGCGGGCTTGTTGCCAATGGGCGTCAGTTATGTGCCAGCTACCCGCTTTTTGTGAATATGTTTTAGCCAATGACTCAATAGCTAAGCGCTGATCATGCTTTATTTGCTCATCAACATTTAAAACTTGAAGTTGGCCGTCTCGTATTTGGTAAATTTGGCTGTTTCGGCTGATCCTTTTTCCGCTATTTAGATCCTTTATTACTTCATCAACGTCATTTTTTGAGGTGCCCATCATATCGAGTAACAACTCAGCCCTAGACCCTGCGGCTATAGGCGTACAGTTATTACCACTAGTCCAAGATAGGTCGGCTGCGCCGACGTTGGTGTTATCCTTAGTATTGAGTTTTTCGGCTGTGCCTTTGAGTTGCCTGGTCCATTCTACTAGGCGAGTTTTAAGGCTTGTTTCGGTGGTAACGTTATAAACATTGTTAATCATGCGGTGAAGCTTTGACTCGATACTTACATTGGTAACAATGCCTTTTATGCGGCGTACTACTTCGGCGTAGTCGTTGCCCATTTGTGTGTCTTCGTACATTGATTTGAAGTTAGCCGCACGGCCTATACACATACCGCCTTGGAGTTTTACGTAGTCTTTCCAGTTAGCAGTATCTGCAGCGTGGCGAATAGGCTCTATGGTCTCGTCGCTTATAGCTTTGCCTTTTGGCATGCGGCGTAATTCACGATACACGGTAACGCTTGGTGAACCCTGAAATTGAAACTGACGAATATTCCATGTACTAGCCCAGGCTAAAACGGGGTTAGCTTGCTCTTGCAGGTTTTCGCCTGTTTCTGCATCTTCATGGTCGCTTAATTGGTAGCCATCAATATTTTTACTGATGTATTTAGCAATGTAGCTGGCTGCACTGCCCTTGCTTTTATCCATTTTTATGGCGTCAAAACGAGGGCTAAAAGTACGATAAAATTTATTAGGCGCTTTGGCTTTTTTGCCTTGGCTTTTTTTAAGGCCCCACTCGCGGCGCTTTTGTTTGTAGGTTTTAAAAAGCTCACTTTTTTTAGTGCCTGCGCGGTAGCTTACGCATTTTTCGACGGTTTTAATGTGCGTGCCGTGGGTGTTTATATCTACCCATTCGTTTACTACTTTTGCGCGGGTTTGCACAGGGCCGTAATAATCGTAAAGCTCTGTTTTATCTTCTTGAATAAAATACCAACGCAAAATAGCGTTCACTTCTTGTAGTTTATTTTTTGGCATAAACAGCATCATGTGCCAATGCGGGCAACCGTCGGCATGTGGCTCAACTACGCGCACACCAAAGTATTTAAGACCACGGCGATTTAACTTAGAACGGGCACGCGCCCATGTTTGGGTTAGGTAATTTTGTGCATCTTTTGGGGTTTCGCCGTGCCATTTACTTGAGTTTGCATGAAAACGTGACGGGCAAGTAATAGTGTAAAACACACCTACATAGCCCATTTCGTCGGCTAGCTCTTCGGTCTCGCGTATGCGTAACATTAATTCGTTACGGCGG
>NZ_AUTP01000106.1:0-921 GCF_000498075.1 Pseudoalteromonas sp. TAB23 | reverse complement strand
AAGCAGAGTCCCGCCAATTACACCAATTAAATGTGCGTCAATAGCCACAGTGGAGTTAATAAGCTTTCCTATATCAGCATTAGGGCCGCTAAATTGCTCAAACGCTATTTTAATCCATACGCCTATAAATAATAAATAACCCGATTTAAGCCCTAAGGTTATATCTTTAACTGCCCCCCAAATAATTACACCATGCAGCAGAGCACTTAATCCGGTGTAAATATGTATGCTTGGGCAAAACCAATACACGCCGAGTCCACACCACAGTGCTAGCGCAGTTGTATTAAAAGCGTAGCGAGTAGGTGATGTGTATTCGCCATGTAAAAGCCATATTAGTAAAACACCACTGGCATTTAGTCCCAAATGAGCCCAATTAGCATGAACAAATTGGCTAGAAAAAATTCGCCACAGTTCGCCTTCATCAATTAGGCTTCGGTTAAATTCAAGTAAATTATTTAAATCAAATGCAGCAAAAATGGTACTAAATAGCAGCAGAATAATAGGCGGTAATATATAACGAGGTTGAATAGGTAAATTAAGCATTTTATTATATTTTTTTAGTCAAAATTTTTGCATATTGTGCCCGTTTAACTTTAAGATGCCAAATACAACTACGTAATTAAGTGTTTTTAGTATTTTTATGCATTTTAAACTTAACTCATTATTTGCCATTGGACTGTGCGCAGTATCACTGCCTTCATTTGCACAGCAAGCAACTCAAATTGAAACTCGCGAACCTGAAGCCGCTACTGGATTAATCCATAAAAAAGTAGTGCAAGGTGATAAATACATGGTTGCTGCGGCAAATCCATATGCCTCAAGAGCCGGTCAACAAATTTTAGCCCAAGGCGGCAGTGCCGTAGATGCTGCCATTGCTACTCAACTAGTGCTTACTTTAGTTGAACCGCAATCGTCAGGTAT
>NZ_AUTP01000105.1:0-11939 GCF_000498075.1 Pseudoalteromonas sp. TAB23 | reverse complement strand
TTGGTGTAATTGGCGGGACTCTGCTTGCCCTACCACTGGCTATAGAGCTCCTTAAAAAAAACTTTAAAAAGAAAAAATAAAGTTAGATTTTGTTCAACCCAATAAAAACGCCGCATTAGTTAACTAAACTAATGCGGCGTTTTGTTTTTATACTTTAAGAATTAAAGATTAAAGCGTTTCTTTAAATAATTTATGAATACGGCGGTATTCGTCTAACCAACTTGAAGGCTGTACAAAACCATGTGGTTCAACAGGGAATATAGCTGTTTCAAAGTTTTGTTTTTCAAGCTCTATTAAGCGCTGTACTAAACGCACTGAGTCTTGGAAAAACACGTTATCGTCAACCATGGGTGCGTTAATTAATAAACGTTTGTTTAAACCCTCAGCGTAATAAATTGGCGAGCTGCGCTCATATGCAATCGGGTCAACATCAGGATGGTTTAATATATTAGCCGTATAACCTGTGTTGTAATGTGCCCAGTCGGTAACAGGTCGTAGTGCCGCACCTGATTGAAATAACTCAGGCGCGGTAAACAATGCCATAAAGGTCATAAAGCCGCCGTATGAGCCACCATAAGTACCAACTGCTTTGGTATCAACGTTGGCATTTTGCGCCATCCATTTAACGCCATCGGCTAAATCTTGTGTTTCAGGTGTGCCCATTTGACGATAAATCGCGGTGCGCCAATCACGGCCGTAACCTTTAGATGCGCGGTAATCCATATCCATTACTATGTAACCTTCATCAGCGAGCAATGAATGGAACATAAATTCACGAAAATAAACCGAAAACCCCATATGTGAGTTTTGTAAGTAACCCGCGCCGTGATTAAAAATAACCGCTTTGCGGTTTTTACCTACTTCACCTTCTACGTAATCAGCTGGGTAGTACACTTTTGCGTATATTGGTTGATCAGTATGGCTCGATGGCACAGCAACAATTTTAGGTGCAGTTAGCTTTTTAGCTAAAAACTCATCCGACACAGTATGCGTTAATCGCGTTGCTTTCGTATTGGCTTTAGCGTCAGCTACATAAAGCTCATTAGGCATGGTAATTGTAGAGTGCTTAAGGAGTAACTTAGTTTCATCTGGGCTTAACGTGTAATCAGTCATGCCATTTAAGTCAGTAACTTGCTCGCTATTACCTGTTTGTGGGTTAACACGGTAAATTTCGTACAGACCTGGGTGCTCAACATTCGCTTTGTAATAAATTGCGCTGTCATCGCTGGCAAGCGTTAAGTTAGAAACCTCAAATTGGCCTTGTGTTAGCGCGGTTGCTTTGCCGTTAATTGGTTTTTTATAAAGCTGGCTGTAACCCGACTCTTCCGATAGGTAATAAAGCGTGTTTGAGTTATGTAACCAACCAAAGTCGTTAAACGCGTAAGCAATCCATGCATCGTCATGCAGGCGATGTTGCGACACAAGTTTGTTGCTTTCAAAATCAACGTTCGCAAGCCAGCGGTCTTTGTTGTCCCACGCTTCTAGCATGACAGCCACTTGCGAGCCGTCATCGTTCCATACTATTGGGCTTTGCTCAAAACCCCAGTCCATAATAAGGTTAATGCCACGAGGCACCTTTTTAGACTTATATGTTTTACCATCACGTGCATAATTTTCTTTTTTAACTGCGGCTAAAACATCTTCGTCAAAGCCCGGTAAGGTATTAAAGCTAAGTGATGTTTGCTCTTTGTTAGTTAAATTGATGTACACAAGCTTTGAGGTTTCTTCTTTAGCGTCGGCTACACGGCGGCGTGCTTTTTTAGGCTCAATGGTTGCATCATCAGTGATGTAGTTAGGCATAATATCGCCATCACCACGCCAATCTGTTTGCTTTTGTACAACGACTAACAGTGCATCACCATTTGGCGAAAGCTGCGCTTCTGCAACTTTATTACCATCACCTAAGTAGTAAGCCGTGTTAGCAATTGAATCGTTTTGTTCATTAATTTGCTCATTACGTGCTTGCTTATCTTTTTTGTTTTTTTGTTGAAGCGCCACAAACTTAATCAATTTATGCTGCTCTTTAGCAATATACGTGCTTGGCTCTTCAATCCCTTTTGGCTCATCAGCAAGTTTTAAGTTAGCAAGCTCGCTCGTTAAGCCTGTTTTTAAATCAACTTTAAAAAACACATTGCCTTGGCGGTAAACTAAATCGCCATTATTTAAAAATTGTGGTTTAGATTCGCTTGCTGATGTCGCTGTAATTTGTTTAAGTTCACCGGTTTTTAGGTTTTTAACAAACACATTGCCTTTAAACGTGTAGGCCGCCATTGTTTTATTTTTTGAATAAACAGCTTTATTTGAACCCACAGTATGAAGTTTATTAAGTGCAATTTGCTCTGCTGTTTGGCTAGTAACAGATTGGCTAAATAAATCGCGTAGTGTATTACCTTGCTCTTTTTGAGCATAAATAATAGTAGCCGAATCGCTTGCCCAATAAGCGCTCTCTGGCTGATTGCCCATCCAATCCGGATCGGCCATTGCTTGTTCTAGCGTTATTTTTTGTGAGCCGATATCTGCTGGCGTGTTTACAACCGCAGCAACCGATGTTGCTGGTAAAGCACTTTGCTGTGTTGATGAGGTGTTAGCGGTCGCGCTACAACCTGCAAGCATGACACTTGAGGCAACAGCTAAGGCCACTAACGTTTTAGATGAAGAAAAATTAAAAATCATAGTGCTTCTATACGGTTATTATAATTAAGCCGTATTTAAGCAGAAGCACTCAAGTTATTGCAATTTTTTAAGATAAATAGCCATTAAACAGGGTAAAGCTCAGTTTACTAGCGCATCCTCTGTTAATAGGCGTTATTCAACGATTAAATCAAGCCACACCAGTCGATGATCGCTCGATGCGTTTCTGTCTTTAATTAAACGATATTCATTACTCGTTTTAGTAGGCCAAAACACACCACCGTCTTTAATTTTTAAGCCGTAGTTTGACGGTAGTACGTAATCAACACGTGCTTGCCAATTAGCACTGTAATTTCGTGCATAAGGCACAGCATACTGCTCTTTAGCACCCTCACTTTTTGGAACAAAGTGAGCGTTTATCAATGGATTTTTAAGCAGTTGATCGGTGGTATTTGTGCGGGCTTTATCGCCCTCTGGTGCGGCGTTTAAATCACCTAAAATAACAAACCGAGAGTAAGTTTTTAAACCGCCTTTTTCGCCTTTATCATCGTAAATATACTTAGCGTTTGAAACGTAATCGGCAATTAACCTTACTTCATCGTGGTTACGTTTGCCGTTTCTATCCTCTTCGCCGTCAAATACAGGGGGTGTTGGGTGAGATGCAATAACATGAATGGTTTTATCATTTACGTTAATAGGTAAATCCCAAAAAGATTTAGAGCTAAGTCTAAGTGCTTGCCATTCTTGTGCGTTATACCAGTTTTCGCCTGTTTTAGGCATTACGGGCATTTGTGCATTTGGCATGTCTTTATATTTAAAGGTTTGAAGGGTTCTTACTTTATCAAAATCGATTGGGTATTTTGACAAAATAGCCATACCGTAATGCCCTTCAAAAAAGCCAAAACCTTGTGCATCGCCCATCACGCCATTTTTCTTGCCGTCGTTATCTAAATCAAACTCGGTAGCTAGGCCTGTATTTACCGGGGCAATATAAGAGTAAGGGTAATTAATAGCGGCTTGTTTTTGCTGACCTACATTTAAATAATGCTTATTAAAGTATTCAATTCCCTGCTCTTTTGGGATGTAATCAAATTCGTTAAGTAAAATAATGTCAGGGCGAACACGTTGAATAATTTCCGCTATATTCTTAATTTGCTGGTGGTTTGCTTTAAGTGCATTAACTAAAGCATCACTTTTAACTTGCTCACCTTTAGGTGTGTGATTTGTTGCATCCATACTTACATTAAAAGTAGCAACACGAAGAGAGTCTGATGCAAATGCACTGTTACTAAAAAAAGGACTAAAAGAAGCGGCAACAAGTAGTGCGCTATAAATTGCTTTAAGTTTCATTAAATAATTTCACTGTAAAATTTTAGACCCAATCATTATTTCACAATCTAGGTAACCTTGCGCCTTTTTTAAATACAAAAAAATGCCGAGCAAGCTCGGCATTTAATAAAACGGTTAGCCATTTAATGAAGGATTAAATTTGCCGCCGCTTTTAAAATACCAGGGTAGTCTTGCTCAGGTAAATATTCAGTAAGCTCACCTAATTTATCTGCTAGGTCGTTCATGCTAGTGGCCGATACGTTTATATGGCCCATTTTACGACCTGGTTTTGCAGTTTTACCGTACCAATGGCTAGTCACATCTGCGTATTTTAGTACGTCAGCTGGAATATTAGGTTGTCCTAGTACGTTTATCATCGCGGTAATGTGTTTAAGCTCTGTATTACCAAGCGGTAAACCTGCAACAGCACGCATGTGGTTTTCAAACTGTGAGCAATGGCAGCCTTGTTGCGTCCAGTGGCCTGAGTTATGTACGCGCGGTGCAATTTCGTTAACGAGTAACGTGCCATGTACATCAAAAAACTCAATAGCTAACACGCCAACGTAGTTAAGCTCATTTGCTATTTTTGTAAATGCATCGTTTGCTTGCGCTTCAACGCTATGATTATTTTTACCGGCAATAGAAAGCGTTAATACACCATTGGTGTGCTCGTTTTCTGTTAGCGGATAAATAGCAACATTACCGTGTTTATCGCGC
Organism: Pseudoalteromonas sp. TAB23; assembly: GCF_000498075.1. Taxonomy (NCBI): domain Bacteria; kingdom Pseudomonadati; phylum Pseudomonadota; class Gammaproteobacteria; order Alteromonadales; family Pseudoalteromonadaceae; genus Pseudoalteromonas; species Pseudoalteromonas sp. TAB23. The sequence goes on along the minus strand of NZ_AUTP01000105.1, from coordinate 7,262 downwards.
GCACCAATAATAGATACTTCACGATCAAACGGGATCATTTTTTCAGCAATAATTGTATGTGGCGCAAGCTCAGTGCCCGATGCAATAAAATCAGACATTTGTGACCAAATTTCGTCTATTTGACTATCCGATTTTAAACGCCATTGGCCTTTTCCATCGTAACCCGCTTGGCATGTTTTAATAACAAGTGGCTTACCTAGAGTTTTAACGGCAAGTTCAAGGTGCGCTTTTTCAGTAATTAATTGATACGGCGCACAAGTTACGTTTGTTTTATCAAGCAATGCTTTTTCAAGCGAGCGATCGCCACCGGTTTTAATAGCGGCTTTCCCAGGGTAGAACTTATTGCTGTTACAGCAAAGTGTTAGTACGTCATCAGGAATGTGCTCAAACTCTGCAGTAATTGCATCAGCGTTTAATATTGCTTGCTCAAGTGACGTGCTATAAACCTCACCAGTTAGCGGATGCTTAATTTGCTTGCTGCCTACATCGTACGCAACAACGTTTAAATTAAGCGGCGCGCCTGCAAGGCTCATCATACGTGCAAGTTGCCCTGCACCTAATATTAAAATATTCATTATTACTCTGCAGGGTTTGGATTAGCTAATATAGTGTCGGTTTGAGCTTTACGAAACGCTTCAATTTTTGCAAAAATTTCTGGATTTTGACACCCTAAAATTTGTGCGGCTAGTAAACCTGCGTTTGCTGCGCCCGGCTCACCAATTGCAAGTGTGCCCACTGCAACGCCTTTAGGCATTTGGCAAATAGATAAAAGTGAATCAACACCATTTAATGCTTTTGATTTTACAGGCACGCCCAGTACAGGAAGCGACGTAAAAGCAGCAGCCATACCTGGTAAATGAGCCGCGCCGCCAGCGCCAGCAATAATAACTTTAATACCGCGTTCTGCGGCTGAACTTGCGTAATCAGCAAGTAATTGAGGAGTGCGGTGTGCAGACACGACTTTAGTTTCGTACTTAATGCCAAAATGCTCAAGCATAAGTGCTGCATGTTCCATGGTTGGCCAATCTGATTTAGAACCCATAATAATGCCAACAGTCATAAATACTCCTCAGTAATGTATTTTTAAAATAGCGGACTTATGTCCTGTTTAAGCCGGGTATTATACCCAAAGCCATATTAATTGCGACTAATACAAAGCCACAAAAACAAAAAAAGCCATGTTTAAACATGGCTTTTTAGGGTTAACGGGTAAATAGCTAATTAAGCTTCTTTACTCGCTAGGTATTCTGCGTAGTTGCCTCTAAAGTCAATGATTTTACCATCTTTAACTTCCCAAATTCGGGTAGCTACCGATGATACAAATTGACGATCGTGCGATACAAACATTAATGTACCTTCGTAGGCTTCAAGTGCTAAGTTAAGCGCTTCAATAGATTCCATATCCATGTGGTTTGTTGGCTCATCCATTAGCAATATGTTTGGTTTATGCATCATAATTTTACCAAACAGCATGCGGCCTTGCTCACCACCTGAAATTACTTTAACTGACTTTTTAATATCGTTTTGAGAGAACAGCATACGGCCTAAGAAGCTACGAACCACTTGCTCGTCGTCGCCTTCTTGTTGCCATTGCTCCATCCACTGAAACAAGTTCATGTCGGTTGCAAACTCATCTGCGTGATCTTGCGCGTAGTAACCAATATTTGCATTTTCTGAGAACTTAAACTCACCGGCTTTAGGTGCTAAGCGCCCTGCCAATGTATTAAGTAATGTTGTTTTACCAACACCGTTTTCACCAATAATAGCAATACGTTCGCCAACTTCTACTAAACCTTCAAGTCCAGAAAACAACGTGTTGTCGTCAAAACCTTGCGTTAAGTTATTCATTTCAAGCGCGTTTCTGAATAACTGCTTTTCTTGGTCGAAACGAATAAACGGTGTTTGACGTGAAGACGCTTTAACTTCGTCTAACTGAATTTTGTCGATACGTTTAGCGCGCGATGTTGCTTGCTTAGCTTTAGATGCGTTAGCAGAGAAACGTGATACAAACTGTTGAAGTTCAGCAATTTGGTTTTTCTTCTTCGCGTTTTCGCTAAGTAGCTGCTCACGTGCTTGCGTTGCTGCAAACATGTATTCGTCGTAGTTACCTGAGTAAATACGTAGCTCACCGTAGTCAATATCGGCCATGTGAGTACACACAGAGTTTAAAAAGTGACGGTCATGCGAGATGATTATCATGGTACAGTCGCGTTGGTTTAACACGTCTTCTAACCACTTGATGGTGTAAATATCCAAGTTATTGGTAGGCTCATCAAGTAGCATTATATCTGGGTCTGAAAACAACACCTGTGCAAGTAGCACTCGTAGTTTAAAACCAGGTGCAATTTCTGACATTGGGCCAAAGTGTTGGTCTGTGCCAATACCTACGCCTAATAGAAGCTCGCCTGCTTTAGATTCAGCAGAGTAACCATCCATTTCAGCAAACTCAGTTTCAAGATCGGCTACTTTCATACCGTCGTCTTCACTCATTTCTGGTAAAGAGTAAATACGGTCGCGTTCTTGTTTTATTTTCCACAGCTCTTTGTGACCCATGATCACAGTATCAATTACTGAGTATTCTTCGTAGGCAAACTGGTCTTGGTTTAGTTTAGCAACACGTTCATTTGGATCAGTACTTACATTACCTGAAGACGCTTCGAGCTCACCACTTAGAATCTTCATAAATGTTGATTTACCACAACCATTTGCACCGATTAAACCGTAACGGTTTCCGTCGCCAAATTTTGCTGAGATATTTTCAAATAATGGTTTAGCACCAAATTGCATGGTGACATTAGCTGTACTAATAATAGCGCTACCCTCCAAAGGAGTAATGATGTATTTAAATTGCGCGCAGTTTAAACCAAAATGGCCTGTTTTTCTATGAAAGTTTAAAGGCAAACTAACGCGTTTTAGCCATTTATTAGCACTGTATAGTGGGTAAATCAAATAACAGATTAAATTAAATGGTTTTGTAAATTTTTATTCAGCTTACACAAGTAAAAATTCATCAATATATTCACTTTAATACGTCTAGGGAGTTTAGAATTACAAAAATGAATTAGAGTAAAAACACTTTTAACGTGTTTGTGTGTTTACTTAACTCATTTTTGTACACGCAGTAACAATAAAAAGTTATATTTATGAAAATAAAGCACTTTTAGAGCTTTTGCACTAGTCGCTATTTTTTAACCAAGATGAAATTAATTCAAATTAGAATTTTTACACACCACCTATTACCAATCCTTTTTACCTACAAAACAACTAAAAAAACAAACCTCAGCAACACCTGAAAAACAAAATTAACCTCAAGTGAATGTCAATTAAGTTTGCCGTTCAATTTTGTTGATTTTTTTTCACTTTTTAGCCGTTTATTGCTTTGTTAATCTTCGAACCTGAATTTTTACCTACGTAAAAACACTGAAATTTACACAGGGCAACACACAAGATGAGCAAAAAATTAGCGACACTGATTAGCGCAAGTATTGTATTAGCACCCGCTGTTTCAGCGGTAGAGTTATACAAAGATGATAAAAACACTCTAAAAGTAGGTGGATATCTTGATGTGCGTGTAATTAACACACAAAACGAAACCGAAGTTGTTAACGGTACTTCGCGCATTAATTTTGGCTTTACCCGAAAGCTCAAGAAAGATTGGACTGCCCTTGCACTCGTAGAATGGGGTGTAAACCCTGTAGGCAGTAGCGATATAATTTATAACAATCGTTTTGAGTCAATTCAGGACGAGTTTTTGTATAACCGTTTAGGTTACGCAGGCCTTTCACACGAAAAGTATGGTCAACTTACCATTGGTAAACAATGGGGTGCATGGTACGACGTAGTTTATGGCACAAATAATAGCTTTGTATGGGATGGTAATGCAGCTGGCGTTTACACCTATAACAAAGACGATGGCGCTGTAAATGGCACTGGCCGTGGTGATAAGTTAGTGCAGTACCGCAATAGCTATAACGATTTTAGTTTTGCAGTACAAGCGCAGCTTAAAAACAGCGAATTTTATACCTGTGACGTAAGCGATATTTCAGAAGAAGAATGCGAAACGCTATGGAACTCTGGCGATAGTGCAGCCCAAGAAGTTGAATTTAACTACACATTTGGTGCATCTGTAACATATACCCCTACAGATATGCTCACGCTTACAGCGGGCATTAACCGTGGCGAGTTTGATTTAACGTTTGGCGATGGTTCTACTCGCAATGTTGAAGATTTAATTTACGGTGCAGGCATTATGTGGGGCAACATTGATAAGCCAGGCCTTTACGTTGCTGCCAACATAAATAAAAACAAAAACCACGACACAGATAATATTGGTCGCTTAATTAAAGACGCAATAGGTATAGAAACATTTGCATCTTACCGCTTTGATAACGATTTTCGCCCTTTTATTGCCTACAACGTGTTTGATGCCGGTGATGACTACGTAATTCAGCCAAACTTTAACGCCGATCCAGACGATGTATTTAAGCGTCAGTTTGCTGTTATTGGCCTTCACTACTTAATTGACGAAGACACTATTGCCTACGTAGAAGCGCGTAAAGACTTTAGCGACTTTGAAAGTGATAACGACGATCAACAAGCACAAATGGAGCAGTCGGAAGATGACGGTATAGCATTTGGTTTTAGATATAAGTTCTAAATATAAGCTCTAAATATAAGTTTAAAAACGACTACAACTTCCCTAAGCACAACCCTTTTAGCCCTTTTAACTTTTTTAACTGGGCTTTTTTTATTCCGCCATACTTTTTTCAATACTCAATACTCAATTCTGCATTTAAGGCTATTTCAACAAATGCATTAACAGCCGCATTGGTATCTGCTTTTTTAATTTGTAATAGCACCGGGATTTGCGTGAGTACGTCGCTCAGTTTTATAAAATGGCACCCTTCACTATATAATTTACGTACGCAATAAGGCGCAATTGCCACACCAAAGCCAGCAGCCACTTCGGTCACTAATGTTTGCATTGCAAAATGGTTTCATCAAAAAGACCAAGTGCTTCCTCTCTATTAAAAATAATAAATGGCTCATTTTTTAGTTTAGCTAAATCAATATTTTTATAATTTGCCAGCGCATGATTTTGATCAACGATGGCCTCCAATGAATCTACATAAATAGTATGACTTACAAATTCATCATTAATTGAATCAGGTCAAGGCCGTGAAAAACCCACATAAATTAAATCGTTTTTAAACGCATGTATTTGCTCAGTTGCAGTCATTTCAAACAATGTAACGTGCACGCTTGGGTATTGCTGTTTATATTCTCGAACCAGTGCTGCCATAAAGGTTAAACATGCCGAGCTTAAGTGCGCCTTTAAACCATATGACGGTAGAGCTCGGCTATGTGAAAGTACGCGGCCGTAACTTATCGTACTTTACGATGGCTGTATTCTCGGGTCAGTTTTTTACCTCATTTATGCAGTACATACCTGGTGGTGAAAAAAACGTATTTATAATTTGTAGCGTTTCAGCATTTATAATTGCACTGGTATTGTTTTTTAAACCGATCAAAGCAAAGTAGTAGTAACTTAAAAAAGAGCATTTTTATAAATACTCTTTTTTACCTAAACCTCCCCCTTTATTATTTGCACTACCTCCCTGATTACTTTTTTCTAATTTGACTCTATTGCTAAGTTTAGCTTTATAATAAAACTTAGTATGATGTGTTCTTTCACTATAAAGCCACCAGCTAATTTATATTAATTGCATTAAGAGTGTAAAAAGGTGGTGAAACTATATTGAAATTAAAAAGTACTTACACTGTTTATTGCTGATCACAAAGGCGTAAGGCTGATTAAAAGCAGTAACAAATAGGTGTGATATATGCTCATAGGTACTGACTGCATTCTAACTCAATAGCTACGTACTGTATATAAACACAGTACGTGTATTTGCTGTCAAAAATAATTTAAACCAACTTCCCTTTGTAAGTCGTTAATAATATTGAACTAAGTAAAGTGCTATGAAGCTGATTCGTTATCATAAATAGATAAAACAGCGGTAACTGTATATGCATACAGTTACCGCTAAAACCTATCTAACCTACTTTTTAATAAACGCACTATAACCAGCTAATGCCTTTGATACACTAAGTGGTGGATTATCTGAATGCTCAGCACCTTCGTTTATAGCGCTTTGCCACACAAGGTTATTATTAGGGTTTGCTGTTAAAGCAGACTCTAAATTATCAAACGCTTTTAACATTAACGGATGCTCTGCCCCACCCACCGAAAGATATAAATAAGTAGGCGCCTTAACTTTGTTAGCTTGAGTAGTTAAAAACGCTTCTACATTATTAACCACTGTCATGTCGTCATACCAAGCCGCTGGGCTAAATGCAAAGTAGCCATTAAACAGTTCAGGCCTTGTATGCAGTGTATAAAGTACAAAGCTACCACCTGCCGAAAAACCACTTAATACACGATTATTACTAAGCTTATATTTTGCCGATAAATACGGGAATAACTCAGTTTCAATAAACGCTAAAAACTTGTCGGCTTCACCATTAGGCTCTATAAGTGTTTCGCCCTCTGGGCGCGCTTGTGTATTTACATCTTGGCGAGCATAAGGAGGCACTAAATCGCGATTACGTGTATCTGTAAAAAACAAATTAGGAATAGACACCAATATAGCCTTATCCCCTTTTTCGCTCTTAGCTTGTTTTGTAAGTGCTTTATCCCATGTATCTAAATTAAAGTTACCATCGGTTTTAATAATTAACGGATACGCTTTTTTAGGATTGTAATTAGCGGGTAATCTTATAAACACCTTGCGCGACTCATTAAGCACGCTTGAGTTAATTGTTACATCTGTATAGGCCGATACATAATGGTTGTAATAGCGTATGGCTAAAATACCGATAGCAAAAATTACTACGGCTAAACTTAAATTAATAAAATAGTGTTTTGTTATTTTTATTGCCATGCGGCATTCCTTTAAATGTTTAGGAGTTATTTAATCGAGCTTAACCCATTGTTTTATTTCAAGCGCGGTCATAATAAGCTCAACCGAAAACGCGGCTAAAATCATCCCCATCACACGCGTTAAAATAGACGCGCCGCCAGTACCAATAAGCTTAATTATTTTACCCGAAAGCAGCAACAGTATTAGTGTAATACCCAACACAGCAAGTGTAACAAGCGCTGTGCCTATTTGAGTGGTAATTGGGTGTATGTGGTTGTCGGTAAGTAGTATCACCGCCAAAATAGCGCCAGGGGTCGCAGTTGCTGGTATAGCTAGCGG
>NZ_AUTP01000104.1:0-1343 GCF_000498075.1 Pseudoalteromonas sp. TAB23 | reverse complement strand
CGCGCCAGCAACCGTAAACACGCAAACCGAGTACCAGCTTTATGCAGCAGCTATAGAATCCGACTTGGCTCAATTAAAAACATTTGCCGACATTAGCGACAAAGCAACATACAAATCAGAAGCGCTAGAGCGCCAAGACTACCTAGGCTACATAAACCAATACCTCCTAAGCGGCCAAAACCACCACAACAAAGTGTTGGCGTGGGTGTTTATTTGGCTAGTTGATTTAAAGCGCTGGGATGCAGTAATGGACTTATTGCCATTAATGATCGAGCAAAAGCAACCACTGCCAACCGTGTTTAATACCAAGCACTGGGCGGCGTTCGTTATCGACCAGCTCTACGACGATGCAAATTACTACCTTGCCGAATCACAGCAGCAAGGCCTGTACGACATTGGCTTTATACTGCACCGCTTAATTTACGTAGTTAAAAACCAAGACTGGGCAGGGCTAGAAGTCGTCGGCGGCAAGCTTTACGCAATAGCTGCAAAAGTAAATAAAGCACAGCTCAACCTAGGCAATGCGCTTTACTTTGCAGAAATGGCCCAATCCATTAACGACAAAGCAGGCGTTAAAACCCTGCTAAAAGAATTGCAAAAAATGATTAAACCAGCGGAGCCAGAACAGCAAACCGCTAACTAGCTCCAACGCCAGCGGGCAACTTAGCACGTAGTCAGTATTCATTATTTGACGCTCCGTGACTAAGTGGCGCCCGCACCCAATTTAACGTGTGTGTTTTTAAAGGTGCAATATGAACTTAAGCGGTATGCCACAAGCAGATTTACAAAGTGTCAATGTAATCATTGAAGCCGTCGGCTATTACCCAGCGCTAAGCACTGCCCATTTTATTGAGCACTACGCAATAGCCCAAGAGTACGCCAGCAAAAGCGACGTACTGCTAGAAAAGCTACTTTACGCACAGGCCGAAATTAACCAAGAGCTAGCAAAAACACAGCTTACCAATGGCCAAACGTTAAGCGCCGCACAAGCCCTGTTTTATAAGCGCGCAGTTTACAGCAAAGCAAAAGCCAGTTTGCTGGTATCAAAGCTAGGCAGCACGCACCGCGACAGCGCAACAGCACAAAGCCAAGCGGCAATAGACAACCACGAACATTGGTTAAGAGAAAGCATAAACGCCATGCGCCAGCTGCAAGGCCTAAGCCCAAATTTAACGGTAGAGCTACTATGAGCCAAAGCAAAATAGCAAAGCTTAAGCAGCATTTAGCAACCGCAGAATACCAAGGACGCAACCTAGCACTAAGCACCCAGTTCGACAGCTGGATAGAAGGCGGCCGCATAGAGCCAAGCAGTAAAACCATTAACGGCAACGGCCTATTGGCAG
>NZ_AUTP01000103.1:0-11171 GCF_000498075.1 Pseudoalteromonas sp. TAB23 | reverse complement strand
GCAGACACAGCTGAAGCGGCTTCTACTAGCGCACTTGCTAACGCAGAAGGTGCAATGGTAGATACAGCTGCAAACGCAACTGAAGCTCTTGAGCTTGCAATGACTGCTGTTACTGCTGCGTCTGATTTTGCTGCTGCTGTAGATGCACTTGAAATTGCTATTGCACAAGCACTTGTTGCTGCGAATGAATACTTAGCTCTTGAAGGCGAAGGCGCACAAGCAATGATTGATGCGCTTACAGCTATGCAAACAGCTGCTGTAGCTCAAGGTGAACTAGCTAGCGAGCAATTTGTAACAGCTTATAATCTACAGCTTGCTGCTGAAACTGCAGTTGCAAAACTTGAAGTACTAACTTCTGTTAAAGCTACATCAGAGTCATTATCGACTATGACTGTGCTTACAGGCACTGGTGCTGATGCAGTTGCTGATGCAGCAGATATTCTTGCAGACGTAATTGATGAATTAGCTGAAATGGGTAATAACTCAGGTACAGGCACATCAACTCGCAATGCTGATTGGGACTATGCTTACAGCTTAGATGATCTTACGCTAATGCTTAGCAATGCTACTACAGGTGAGATGATTAATGCAGCGGCTTCTTATGAAGGCGACAAGCTTGTTGTTGCTTGGGGTGCTACATTAAAAGGTGAGAATGACGTATCTGTTGAACTTGTTACTGCTGATACACAAACACTAGCACTTACAGATTGTGTTGATTTCGCAGCAGGTACAATTGATGCTACTCAAATCGATTCATGTTTAGTATTTACTTTTGATGGCGCAGTAACTGCTGACAATGTAGATGATGCAGAAATCATAATGACTGAAACGGCTAACCATGTTGAAATCATGGATGGTGATTCTGGCTTCACTGGTATGTTAAGTATTACAGCTGATGATGCAACAGATTCAGGCTCTATTACATTAGAGGGTGTTTCTGGTGATGTAGACTTTAAAGTAATGACTACATACCTTGACAGCGACATGGAAGAAGCAAGTGCTTTAGATATTACAGTAAATAATGCAATGGGTTATACATTGTCTATTACTGATAATGAAAGTGCAGGTTACACTGGTGACGTTATGGCTATGTACAATGAGATGATGATGTCTTTTGGTACTGCAGCTAAAACAACAAACGGTCTTTCAATTACTTACATTGATGGTGACGTAGTTGATTACACTGATGTTGATTTAATTGATTCATCTAAGTAATATTTAAACTATAAAAGGGGAAAGCAGCGCTTTTCCCTTTTTTTATAGAAAGCGATTAAATTATGAAAAAAAAAATTCTCTTGTTAGGATTTTCAACAGCTTTTATTTCTCCTCTTGCTTCCGCAGATAACCAATTTCAAATTTTTACCCACTTTGACGCAGAAATTTATACAGAAGCACAACCAGTACAAGCCTTTGTAGATGATTTTGATGCTCCATTAAAATCGGGTGACAGTGCATTCACCTATAATATATTTGAAGTAGGTGTTGGCTACGGTAATTTTAAGGTAGGTTTACAAAGTCGTTACGACTATGTTCTTAACTTTGATCCTGATACAGCCAAATATACTCATACCGAAAAAAATGATCTAGAGTTTGAAGATAGATTTTATACATATTACCTTGATGCTAAACAAGCAACGTCTAACGGTGTCTTTGTATCTTATGATTTTAAATTTTTAGATAAAAATGCATTAACAATAACACCTAAACTTTCTGTTTTTGCCAGCTCACACTATCAAGATGCCACTGTAAATGGTGAAATTTATAGTGATGAAGTTGAAGGCGCTGTAACTGTCGATTACAACTTTTCAAAAGACATATTATTTAAAAAGTTTTCACCGTCACAAAAGCCTGAAGGGCTTGGCTATAGCCTAGATATTTTTGCTGATTGGCAAGTAAATGATGAGCTTCAAGTTGGTTTTAGCGTAAAAGATTTACTCTATAAAACAGAGTACGAAGACAGCGGCTCTGTAAAAGGTCAAACTACTGAAATTCCATTTAGCGAAGATGACAACGGCGATATTATTACTCAGCCAACAGTTTCATTAAAAACATCTGCATTTGGAAATACGGTATCTCATGATTTAGAAATGGAAATGCGACTACAAGCATTTGCCGATTACAGAATAAACGACCGATTTTCGACTCAGTTAACTTTAAAACGTTACGACAAAGACACGTTCAGCCAATTAAAAGGCCGTATACACTTTTGGGATCATTGGAAAGTACAGGCAGGCTACGAGACAAAAAGTGAAGCATTTTTAGTTGGTATAGAAAACGAGTATTTTGGTCTTAATTTACAAACTGATAGCCTAGATTTAGATAAAGCCTATTATGCTAATGTGAATTGGTACGTGAACATTAAGTTTTAAGGAATGAAGATGTTAAAACAAATTATACCCTTAGGGGTAGCTATTGCATTGGTAGGTTGTGGTTCTTCATCAGACAGTGACAGTTCAGAATCTGTTGCAGTGAGTGAAATTGCTACATCTTCTTCTGTGAGTTTTTATGTATCTAATTGGCAATCACCACAGGGCACGCTTAATGTTTTAGATAGCGACGGGGTGGTGCAAGAATCAATTGAAGTTGAAAACATCAATACTGCGAGTGTAAGTGTAACTCCACTTACTTTTAATAGTTTTGAGTTTATACCGAGTGAGACTGCTCTACCTTGTCCTCGCTTTACAGGTTGTGGCAGAACAGTCCGTGGTGATGTAAATGACTTAAACGCAAACCGTTTAATAGACTACCAAGAATTGACAGCCGTTACTCTTAATTACAAAGCAGATGCATTTAGTGCACCGGGTGTAAATACGGTTTATTTATCGCCATTGAGTAAAGCAATTACAGATGAAGGCTTTAGTGCTACGCAAGCTAGTTTATCAGCCACGCCTTTTTATCATTTAACGCACAGCAATTTAAATGCAAGTGTTGAAGCAGAAATGGTTACTAATGCATTTACTTACGCGGCAATTTTAGCTGGTGTTGCTGATAGTTCGTTTAGTGTTGAAAGTGCTTTTAATGCATTTACTAACTTAGAGACTGACCAACAGGCATGGCAAGATTATAGCGATTTAGCAGCGCAGTATGTTACAGATAACTTATTTAGCGACCAAGGTAATGCTTTGCTGCAAAATGTAGCTGGTCAAGTTAAGCAAACGATTGCAAGTGTAACTACATTTACAAATTGGCAGGCTCGCTCAACAGAAGTTCAAAGCTTAGATTCAAGAGAGTTACTTGTTGATACACGAAATATTATAGGTGCAGCAAGACTTCAAGAAAAAAGCTATTCAGATGAATTAGACGTAAAATTTGCTGAGCTTGAAAGTGCGTTTGATGATGACACACAAAGAACCCTTGATGCACTTACTAATGCTTTAAACGAAGTTATTACAAATTATTCACCACTAGCTGATGGCTCTACACCATCAGGACAATATAAACTTCGTGACTTAGATATTGATTACAGCCAATCACCTTATACTTGGGCTATAACTGGCACATATGATGATTTACCTATAACAATTGATTTATCAATTCCAACATTTAGAGTAAGTGGTGTATTAGGTAATAAAATTGAAGGTGTAATGAGCGCAACGATCACAAATGGTGCTACGGTATTAAGTGTAGATGTAAGTGAGTTGCTAATTCAGTTTGATGGTATAGATGCTCAAAGTGAATTAAATCCAGAAGCCGACACAGGTATTACACAGGTAACTACCAATGTAATTATCAATAAAGCCGCTGGTAAACTTGAAGGTGACTTATCACTAAACTTAAATCGCTTTGTTAATTCATTAGGTGAAGAGTCTACGACGTTATCTACTTTTGATTTTAATGGTGATTACGTAAGTGACATTCAAAACACTGCATTTCATATCACTGCAGTAGAGGCTTCGCCTTTTATTGGTGAAGATAATGACGATTTAGCATTTACTTTTGAATTAGATTTTCCGTTGAGTGGTGCAAGCGATTTTAAGTTTGCTTACGTGGGCGATGTTGAAAATTTATCAGAACTTACCTCTACAGATATATTTGTTAGCATAAAAAACCGTGCGTTAGATTTACGTATTCGTGATGTTAGTGGCAACATTAATCTAATAGCGAAAGGCGAAAATGGACGTTGGTTAGATGTAAAGCAAAAGGGCCGTAATTACAGTGGCGGTTTATATTTTGGTGATACTAAACTAGCTGATGTTACTGCAGTACGTGGTATTCCTGGTGTTTTATTTCCAAATGGTGAGTTTGAATCGTTATTTTAACCATTAGTTAAGTGGTTTTAGAAATATTCAAAATCCGATATTAGTTTTCTAGTATCGGATTTTTTAATGCTTGTTATATTAGTTAAATGCGCCTGAATCAAGGTAGCTGCCGATCCCGAGTGTAAACATCCATATCCCCCATAAACTATGCTCAATAACACACACGACGGTTGAGCGGCTTTGTGCATAGGTATAAGCAAACAGTAAGCCACCTAAAAATGCTAAGGCTACTGCAATCCAATTTGCATACACAATATGAGCCAATGCAAATACACTCGCACTAACTATAATACGCACTGCTTTTTTGGGCATGATGCGTTTATAACGATGAAAAAAATACGTTCTGAATATTAACTCTTGAGGAATAACCGACAGTATTGGGTAGAGCAACAACAGTAAAAGCCAATCATTAAACGAGTTGCGGGGAAGGGTAAACCAGTTGCCCTGATGAATAATCCCGTAAAACATACCCGAGAACAGCGCACCTAAAAAAAAGAAGCTAAACAAACGCTTTTTAACAGCAGAAAATTGCCCAAGGCTTGTGAGTCTAAACCGTTTAAAATGGGGATCGCCCAGTAGCAACATACAACACACACTCATAAGTATAATAAGCGCAGGAATAAGCCAGTTAGCTAAATGCTCGCGTAATCCAAAACCCAACAAGGGCAGCAATATAAAAATGAGGGTAAATTCAAACCAGCGGTATTGATTAGCGTTCAAGGTCGTCTCAACTTGCTTTTTTTAATAAGCTAACAAGCTAAGACGACACTTTTATGACGAGATTAGTAATCTACAAAGTGATCTATAAAATTATTTTGCAGGTTCTTCTTCACTAGGGAGGTATTTGTACAAGGCAATAATAGTGGCAAAAATACTCACAAAGGTAATACCCATTAAACCAAACACTTTAAAATTAACCCAAAAGTCGAGCGAGAAATTATATGCAATATAAATGTTTAGTGCTGCGATGCCAGCAGTTAAAGCAACCCACATTAGGTTAAGCTTATCCCATAATGGTTCTGGGACTACAATGGCTTGTTTTGTATCATTAGCATTTTCGAGTATTGAACTAAGCGCTTTTTTAACGAGATTTTTTTTAAGTACATAACGGCTAACAAGTAACGTTAAACTTAAACCTGCGTATATCAGCGTTGCTTTCCATTTAATGTATTGCTCATCATGAAGTACCAGCGTTAACGTGCCAAACACGGCAGCAATGCCAAAAAATATCCACTGACGAGTAGGCACAGAGCCATGTTTAAAGTAGCTATAAGCAACTTGAATGAGCGTAGTGGCCATTAATAAACCGGTAGCCCAGTAAATATCGACTAGCTTAAAAACTGCAAAAAACAGTATGAGTGGGATGTATTCAATTAATGCGTGCATAGCTTACCTAAATTATACAAAAAAGAGTCAAAGGCTTTTTACCACATAAAGCTTAGCAACTACAAGGTTGACTTGTTGCCCTGTAACCCTTAGCCTGCGTGGCTTTATTGCCAATTTGGTTTGGTATTTTTTATATCATCATATTCCCACGCTTAACCAACACTGATTTGGCGTGTATTTAGGAGCCTAAAATGAATAAAGCAGAACTCGTTGCTGCCATTGCACACAAAAGTGAATTAACAAAAAAAGATTCTCAAGCGGCACTTTCAAGCTTGCAAAAAGTAATTACTAAATCACTTTCTGAAGGTGATCAGGTTCAAATTAATGGCTTTGGTACGTTTGCACTAAGTTATTACCCAGCGCGCACTGGGCGTAACCCGCAAACAGGCGCAGCAATTGAAATAGAAGGCGCTAATAAAGCGGTTTTTAAACCGGCTAAGGCGTTAAAAGATCTGCTTTAAATTTATTTAAGGTTTTAAACCCCGTATTGATAGATAAGTTACATGAGCGCGAAGTAAATTCGCACCTACGGGTATATGTTGTAGGTGAGGTTTTATACCTCGCGTTTGGTGGCTTTAAATTATATGAGCTGGAAATAAATTCGCACCTATGTAGATTATTCATAATCTCTAAATGATTTACATGGCATTATAAATCCCACTTACATTAAATCCTTTATTTTCAATTACTTGTTATCGGCATGCATTATGCTGTTTAACTGTGTGTTTCGAATATATTTTTCAAGAAAAAGGAGATCTCAATGAGTACATTACAAACAAGCACACGTTTACAAGGCAAAAAAATTGCAATTTTAGCCACTGATGGGTTTGAGCAAAGTGAGCTTTTATCTCCACGCAGCGCATTACTTGATGCCGGTGCAAACATCGAAATAGTATCAATTAAAGAAGGCCAAATTACGGGCTGGGATGAAGATAAGTGGGGCGATAAAGTAACAGTAGATAAACTAGTTACAAACGCAGACCCCGCTGATTATGACGCGCTTATGCTTCCTGGTGGTTTATTTAACCCAGACAGTTTACGCCAAGATAAAGATGCTAAAGCCTTTATTGATGGCTTTTTTGGAGCAGAAAAAAACAAACCCGTTGCTGCTATTTGCCATGCGCCGTGGCTGTTAGCTGAAATTAATAAACTGCGTGACCGTACTATTACCTCTTTTCCAAGTATTAAAAGCGATTTAATTAATGCAGGTGCCAATTGGGTTGACCAAGAAGTATGTGTAGATAAAGGCTTAGTAACAAGCCGTAGCCCAGCCGATTTAGAAGCATTTAATGCTAAATTTATTGAAGAGATTTTAGAGGGTAAACACCAAGCTCACTAATTTTTTTAAAACGTTTGGATATTGCTATAGCGTTTGATTTTTAAAAAACAAAAAAGGGCATTTTAAATGCCCTTTTTTAATGCGTATAAAACACGCCTTAGTTAGCTTAAAGTGATGTCGCTGCTTTCATATCAGCTACAAATGCTTTTAGCTGAGCGGTCATTGTTGGTAAATCATTAAGGTTAGCTTCAATAATTTTAACCACAGCAGAGCCTGAAATAGCACCGGCTGCTCCTGCATTAAGAGCCGCTTTTATATCATCTGGCGTTGAAATACCAAACCCTAAAAGAGCAGGCGCTGCATGGTATTCTTTTAATTTAGTAACAATATTACCAGCAGGCATTTGTGCCTTAGTATCGGTACCGGTAACACCTGCGCGCGATAGTAAATACGTGTAACCACGACCGTAAGAGGCGCACTGGCGAAGTGTGTCGTCATCCGCATTTGGTGTTGCAATAAAAATTGGGTCTACGCCGTTATCCATTGCTGACTTTCTAAATATTTTAGATTCATGCAGAGGCACATCAGCCACTAAAATTGAGTCTACGCCTACTGCTTTTGCATCTTTATAAAATGCTTCTATACCGCGTTTAAACACAAGGTTTGAATACAATAATAAGCCAATTGGAATGTCGGCATTATACTCACGTATTTCTCTAATAATATCAAAGCAATCTTGTGTGTTAATGTGCACATCGAGGGCGCGAATATTAGCTTTTTGAATTACTGGACCATCTGCAATTGGGTCCGAAAACGGAATACCAAGCTCAAGCGCATCTGCTCCGCCGTCAATTAGGCTTTTAATAATCGCAACACTTTGCTCTTTACCTGGGTCGCCAATTGTTACAAACGGTACAAACGCACCTTGTTTTTGCTCGTTAAGCGCTGCAAACATTTTGCCGTAACGATCCGTTTTTACTTGGCTCATAGCTGACCTCTTTCAGTTAGTACATTGTGAACGTGTGCTAAATCTTTATCGCCACGACCACTTAAATTAATCACTATAACACTTTCCTCGGTTAGCTCCTCTGCGTACTTAAGGGCATAAGCTAATGCATGGCTTGATTCAAGTGCCGGAATAATCCCTTCATTGTTAGCAAGCGACTGAAACGCATCAAGCGCTTCTGTATCGGTAATACCCACGTATTGAGCGCGACCAGTTTCGTGTAAAAATGCATGCTGAGGACCAACAGCTGGGTAATCAAGACCCGCTGATACAGAGTAAGACTCTTCAATTTGGCCATCGTCATTTTGCATAATGTACGTATAAGTACCGTGTAATATGCCTTTTGTGCCTTTACAAATTGTTGCACCGTGCTCATTTGTATCAAGACCTTTACCAGCAGGCTCAACCCCAATTAATTTAACGCCTGGCTCGTCAATAAAGTCGGTAAACATACCAATCGCGTTTGAACCACCACCAACACAGGCAATAACTGCGTCAGGTAAACGACCTTCTGCTTTAAGTACTTGTTGCTTAGCTTCTTCACCAATAATTTTTTGATACTCGCGTACAATTGTTGGGAATGGGTGAGGACCCGCAGCTGTACCTAGTAGGTAGTGCGCGTCTTGATAATTAGCTGACCAGTCACGCAGCGCTTCATTTACTGCATCTTTTAATGTGCCAGAACCTGCTGTTACCGGAATAACCTCTGCGCCCATTAACTTCATTCTAAATACGTTAGGTTGCTGACGTTCAACGTCTTTTGCGCCCATATAAATACGACATTTTAAACCCAGTAATGCACACGCTAGCGCTGTTGCAACGCCGTGTTGACCGGCACCTGTTTCAGCAATAACTTGTTTTTTACCCATACGCTTAGTAAGTAACGCCTGACCAAGTACTTGGTTCGTTTTATGTGCGCCGCCGTGTAATAAGTCTTCGCGCTTGAGATACAGTTTTACTTTTGGGTTTTTAACTAAATTGCGCGTTAAAGTAAGTGGGGTAGGACGACCCGCATACTCGTTTAATAATTTACTTAGCTCTGCCTGAAACTCAGGATCTTTTTGTGCTTTGTTAAATTCATTTTCTAACTGCTTAAGCGCAGGGACAAGTAACTCAGGTACAAACATACCGCCAAACTCGCCAAAATAAGCTGGATTTTGCATTTTAACCTCAATAATTTCTGATGCTTGTGAAAGCATTATGTAATTTGTTAGGGCACTTTTTACCCGCAGATTCTTCAACGCCTGAGTTTAAATCAAGGCCTAAGGCACCTTTAAAAAGCGCATCTTTAATATTGTCTGGATTTAAGCCTCCAGCGAGCATAAATTGTGTAGTTGCGCCGCTAAGCACCGACCAATCAAATGCTTTACCAGTACCGCCAGCTTGTGTATCACTGTGCGTATCGTAAAGGTGTCGATCAACCCCATTTACAGGCGTTGGCAATGCATCTTTTATTGCCTGTGCTTTCCAAATTTCGCAATTAGTTGGTAACTGTGTACGCAAGTCAGCAATGTAATCGTCACTTTCTTGGCCATGTAATTGAACTGCCGCCAATTTTAGCACACTTGCGTATTGAGCAACTTGCTCAATGGGGGCATCTACAAATACACCAACAAAATTAAGTGGTGCGCTTTGGCTCAGCTCTCTTGCACAATCTAAATCGACATAGCGAGGCGATTTAGGATGAAAAATTAAACCACCATAAACAGCACCGTTTTGATATGCCGCTTGTGCATCTTGGCTACGTGTTAAACCACATACTTTATTGTCACCTAAAATAACACGGCGACATGCTTGCTCTAAATCACGCTCGCCCATAAGTGAGCTGCCAATTAAAAAGCCATCGCATAATGGAGCTAAACGTTTTACGTCTTGATGGGTGTAAATACCCGATTCCGAAATAACCACTTTATCAGCCGGAATAAGCTTTCGTAGTTTTTCAGTAGTGGCTAAATCGGTGCTTAAATCGCGTAAATCACGGTTATTAATACCAATAATTTGTGCATCAAGCGCAAGTGCACGGTGTACTTCTTCTTCATTACTTACTTCGGTTAACACCGACATATTAAGTGAATCGGCAACAGTATGCAGTGCTTTATAGCTTTCGTCATCGAGTACCGAAAGCATCAGTAATATAGCGTCACCACCATAAATACGTGCCATGTACACTTGGTACTCATCTATAAAAAAGTCTTTACAGATAAGCGGTTGTTCTACTTGGCTGCGCACAAATTCGAGGTAGTCAAAGCTACCTTGAAAATATTTAGCATCAGTTAACACACTCATGCAGGTAGCATATTTTTTATAAACTGAGGTAATTTCAGTTAAATCAAATGGGTTTCTAATTAACCCTTTTGAAGGCGATGCTTTTTTACACTCTAAAATAAACTGAGTGCCAGGTGCTGCAAGTGCTTTATAAAAGCTACGGCTTGTAGGCACTGCAAGATGCTTAAAGCTTTCAAGCGGACGTGCAGCTTTTCTTTCAATTAGTTCTAATTTTTTATCAGCAACAATTTTGTCTAATACATTAGCCATTACTTACCTCAATAATTGCACTTAGTGTGTTCATGGCTTGCCCTGAACTTAATAATGTTTGTACTTGTTTTGCCCCTTCTTTTAACGTTTCTGCTTTACCTGTTAGGTATAAAAGGGCAGCTACGTTAACCACAATAGCAGCATTATGTGCATCTGTGCCTTTGCCTTGCAAGATGGCGAGGCTGGCATTTGCGTTGTATTGTGGGCCTTCACCAGCGAGTTGTTCAAGTGAATAGTTTGCAAGGTCGAAGTCGCTTGGGTTTAGTGTGTACTGCGTAATCTCGCTATTATTTAGCTCAACTACCGTTGTTGGGCCGTGTAGGGCTATTTCGTCAGTGCCCGAGCCGTGAACAATCATAGCGCGCTTTGTGCCAAGGGTTTTAAGTGTTTGTGCCATTGGCATACACAACGCTTCGTTATACACGCCGAGTAATTGCACTTCAGGTGCTGCAGGGTTAGCAAGTGGACCTAAAATATTAAAAATAGTGCGTGTTTTAAGCGATGTTCGTACGCCCATCGCATGGCGTACGCCACTGTGATAGTGCGGTGCAAACAAAAAGGTAAAATTGGTTTGCTCAAGGCATTTTGCTGCTTGCTCTGGGCTCATATCTATATTAATGCCCAGGGCTTTGAGTAAATCGGCTGAGCCTGAATTACTCGATACACTGCGATTACCATGTTTTACCATGTTAATACCAGCAGCAGC